>DOSQ01000007.1:22096-30761 GCA_003512125.1 Acidaminococcaceae bacterium | reverse complement strand
AGAAGCGCCGCCGGGAAGACCGTCCGGCTTTCCTTTTATTAACAGTCCTTCCGGCTCTTCCGTGATCTCTGCTCCCAGCTTCATCAACTCTGAATGCATGGCCGCCAGCCGGTCGCATTCTTTGATCCGCAGCCGTCCCGCGTTGATAATATGGGTCGTCCCTTCTGCTACTGCCGCTGCCACCGAGAGAACCGGCACCAGATCCGGACAGTCCGCCGCATCAATTACGCATCCATTCAGGCGGGACCGGGTTACCGTAAAACAATCATTTTGTACAGTAATATTAGCACCCATACTGCGTAAAATTTTCAGTACCGCCTTATCCCCCTGTAAAGAAGCTTCACTTAAACCGCAGCAGCATAATCCTTCCCGGCAGCCAATGGCTCCGGCCACCAGCCAGAACGCCGCCTGAGACCAGTCCCCTTCTACAAGTACCCGGCTTACCGGTGTCTGATACTGCTGATTACCGGGAATTATATAATGCAGATCATCTGTCTGTATGATATTTATACCAAACTGCCGCAGGCTGCTCAGGGTCAGCTCAATGTAACTGGCAGATTCCAGCGNNGCCGCCTGGGACCAGTCCCCTTCAACCAGCACGCGTTCAGCCGGGGCACAATAACTCTGCCCGCCGGGAAAATCATAATGCAACAGATCTTTGCGTTTTATGTCAATGCCAAATGTTCGCAGACTGCTCAGTGTAAGTTCAATGTAACTGGCAGATTCCAGCGGCGGCAAAATTTCCAACGTGGAATCGCCTTCCAGCAACGGTAATGCAAATAACAGCCCGGAAACAAACTGGGAACTTATATCTCCCGGCACCACATAGGTTCCCGGTCTCAGTTTGCCGGCTACCGTCAGCGGAAGATTCCCATTTTCAGCTGTACGGTAACGCAGTTCCTGTTTGTCAAAAATATCGTAATAAGGCTGCAGGGGACGGGAAACCAATTTTCCGTGTCCTTCAAACGAAAACGGTACATTGCACAGGGCACCTAACGGAATAAAAAAGCGCAGGGTGGAACCGGACTCCCCACAATCGGCAGTAACAGGCTCCGAAGGGAATTTATGATTCCAACTGTACTGAAACGCTGTCCGACCCCTGTACCGCGATGACACGTTTTTCACAGTAACGCCCAGCCCCGTCAGACAACGGTTCGTTGCCTCAATGTCTTTGGATATGGCAATATTATCCACGGTACAACCGTTACCGGAAAGACCTGCGCAGATACACATACGGTGACCCATGCTCTTGGATGACGGGACAAGCACGCTGCCATGGATGAATGCTTGCGAAATCCGATTTATCGTCATGACTGAACTCCTTGTAAATCAACTACTTTTCCGGGATATAACGTTTCAGTTCGCCAAACTCCACTTTCTGTAAAACGCTTTCCCCTATCTTTTTGAGCAGGATCAGCGTAATGCTTGAACCCCGCTTCTTTTTATCAAGAGAAATGGCCTGCAGGAAATCTTCCTGCCGCATAGCAACAGTAACCGGAAGCTGAAACTTGTGCAACAGCCCGGCAATTTTGTCAGCTGTCCCCGGTTCTGTAAAGCCCAGCTTTTCAGACTGCCGTGTTAACAGCACCATGCCGATCCCCACGCCTTCCCCGTGACTGTACCGGTCAAAACAGAAAGATTTTTCCACTGCATGTCCCAGAGTATGTCCGAAATTCAGCAGCATCCGTTCTCCCGTATCAAACTCATCCTGTTCCACAATACGGGCTTTGATATTGCAGCATATTTCTATTATTATATCTGCATTCTCCAGCAGCTCTGTGTCATTTTGGATCTTTTCCAGCATCTGAAACAATTCTTTATCCCGGATACAGCCGTATTTGACCACTTCCGCCAGCCCGTCATGCAGATAGCGTACAGGCAATGTCTGTAGTAAATCCGGATCGATATAAACCGCCCTGGGCTGGTAAAACGCGCCTACCAGATTTTTCCCACTTGGGAGATCAATGGCTACCTTGCCGCCCACACTGCTGTCTACTGTCGCAAGGAGCGAAGTCGGAATCTGGATAAACGCAACGCCCCGTAAAAAGGTTGCCGCTGCCAGCCCGCCCATATCACCGGTCACTCCGCCTCCCAGTGCAATCACCGCATCGCTGCGGGTCAGTCCGGCTTCCGCCAGCCCGTCATACAGATTTCCCAACGTCTTCAGGTTTTTTCTTTCTTCCCCTGCTTTAAAGGTAAGTACCGTAACTGTAAAACCTTCTTTTGCCAAAGCGTCCCGTAAAATAGAAGCATACAGCGGTCCTACGTTACTGTCTGTAATAACTGCGATTTTTTCCGCTTTGGGCAAAAGTCTCCTGACTTTGCTGCCAACATGATATAACAGTCCTTTTTCAATTTCTATATCATAACTTTTAGGACCCAGGTCCACATGAACATTCCGCATGGTTTTCCTCAACTTATTCCTGTCACATCTGTTAAGGATACGCTGATTAAATGAGCTTGTGCAACGCCTGTTGCATACGAATGAATCAGCGTTTCCTTACTTCACAACATACTTCAGGGACTGCTGTTTAATATAGCATCCGTCTCCTCGGCCCGGCTTCCCGCATAATCGCCTTCAACGCATCCCTGTCATTTTCTGCAATGGCCTTCTTCCAGCGTTCCAGCTGTTTCTGGTAATTCTCAATTTCCGCAATTACATTATCCCGGTTGGAAAGAAACAGGTCGCTCCACAGTTCCGGATTGATATCAGCCACGCGGGTAGCATCCCGGAAACCGCCAGCTATAAAATATTGCGTGTTTTCATTATAGGACGCACTGTTTACCAATGCCACTGCCGTAATATGGGGAAGGTCGCTGGTATAGGCGATGATTTTATCATGCTCTTCCATAGAAACCGTAACGGAACGGGCACAGCCCAGCGCCGCAGCAAAACCTTCCAGCCAACAGACAGCTTCTGCTGAATTCTTCTCTGTAGGCACAATAATATAATTGGAGTTATTGAATATCGCTGCATCCGACATACCCAGGCCGCTGCCCTGCCGCCCGGCCATAGGATGGCCGGATATAAACTCGCAGCCTGCCGGCAGCAGTTCCTGAATCTCGAGAGGCATCAATCCTTTGACCCCGGTAGCATCCGTCATCAGCATGCCTTCCGAAAAGTTCTGCACATTGTTTCGCACAAAATCAACAATAGCTTCCGGATAGACGCTGCAAATAATTACATCAGCCTCTTTCAGGTTGCTGCCGTCCTCCTCTACTACTTCATCGATCATATTGGCATTCAGACAGGCCCGGGCAATTCCGTGACTGATATCCATGCCCAGAATCTTCCTTACCTTTAAATTGCGAAGCGCTTTTGCATAAGAACCGCCGATCAGCCCCAGACCGATGATGGCAAAGGTTAACTCCCGTATTGGCTTTTCCTGATATTGTTTCGACATGACCGCTCCTTATAAATCCCGTCCGATAATACGGGCAATCCCTTTTAATTCACCCATCAGTTCCGCAAAGCGCTCCGGTTTCAGGGACTGGGCCCCATCGCACAATGCCCGCTCCGGATCGTTATGGACTTCGATGAGAAGCCCGTCCGCCCCAACGGCAACCGCCGCCTTGGCCAGGGCAGGAACCATCCACCACAGACCCGCCGCATGGCTGGGATCTACGATGACCGGCAGGTGACTCAGCTTCTTTGCGGCACATACAGCGCTCAGGTCCAGCGTATTGCGCGTATACGTCTCATACGTACGGATACCCCGCTCGCACAAAATGACATTGGGATTTCCTTCCGCCATAATGTATTCCGCGCTCATGATCCATTCCTGTACCGTAGCGGCTAAACCGCGTTTCAGCAGAATCGGCTTCTTTGTTTTTCCCAGTTCCTTTAAAAGAGAATAATTCTGCATATTACGGGCACCTACCTGGATCAGGTCTACATCTTCCACAAAGCGGTCCAGCACATCAACACTCATAATCTCAGTTACAATAGGAAGTCCGGTTTCCGCTTTCGCTTCTTTAAGCAGTTCCAGCCCGGGCATTCCCATGCCCTGGAACGAATACGGAGATGTGCGGGGTTTGAAGGCGCCGCCCCGCATCAGGTGCGCTCCGGCCATCTTTACGGACTTGGCCACCCCGATAATCTGCTCCCGGGTCTCCACGCTGCAGGGGCCGGCAATGACCTGCATCTGCCTGCCACCAATCTTCACACCGCCTACGTCAATGACACTGTCATCCGGATGGAATGCCCGGTTCGCACGTTTAAAAGGTTCCTGGACCCGCAGCACCTTTTCAATCCAGTCATTGACCATGATGTCATGGGGATTGAGGATACTAGTGTCGCCTACCACACCTAAAATGGCAGCCTGGTTACCGGTACTCAGATCAATTTTAAACCCTTTTGCTTCCAGGCCGGCAATAATCTTATTTCTCTCTTCAATCGGGGCATTAGGCTTCATTACGATAATCATGGTGTACACACTCTCCTTATTAATACAATTATATTTTTTACGTAATATCTTGTATATTCTGCAACCCTTATGACCTTCCAGATGCACAGCTTGCCAACACAAACGAGGTTCTAGTGGTTTGTTTTCAGGTTTGCGTTTATATAGTAAAAAAGCGGGCTCGTAAAAGAGCCCGCCTGCATTTGGTTGGCAGCCTTTGAAGTTCAGTTCCTTCACCGGCCTTTTCTGTTTACGATTCTATGCCTTCTTCTCTTTTTCCCACACAAAATAGCCATAGCCGTAATAATAGCTATAGCTAAAGGAAAAAACATAATTTGCCGCAAACATAGAATTCGATTTCATCATTACACCTGCAAAACAAACATGTAACCACTGCTAACGTTTACATATTGTCAGTGTAAACCCATTTGATTTTCCCGTCAAGCAGCATTTGTGTAACGCTTTTTACAGTTTTACAGATTTGGACAAAGTTTGCTAAAACCGTTCCCGATATTTTGCTTCAGCCTTTCCAGAATCAGCAAATTTTTCTACTTATCTCCCGGCAGCTCGCTTATATAATACGTATACATAACGTAATTCGCCAGCGCGTCTTCATACTCATGCTGGGGATACGGCTCATCAATCTTATCTACAAACTGCATTTCCCGGCTGAAATAATAGGCCTTATCCCCAAAAAAACCCAAAGCGCATTCCGGTTCCGGATACTGTTGCAGCAGGTTCCGGCCGATAAACCGTTCCGGCGGCTGAATGCCCTGCAGACACAGCAGCGTAGGCGCTATATCGATCTGGGAAGCGTAGGCACTGCTGTCCAGATTTTCCAATGGCGCCAGATTTTTAGAAATAAAAATGAGAGGAATGGGCGCGATGCTCTGCCTGTCTTTCTCATTTTTCACCAGTTCCGTATATTCCCCTCCGGAATGGGGATTGTGATCGCTTGTGATGACGTACAGCGTACGGTCATCCAGCAATCCCGCTTCTTCCGCTGCTTTAAAAAACGCCTTCAGTGTGCAGTCCACCCAGTACATCCCGTGAATGGTAACTGTCTGGTTATCCCGGAAAGACGCCGGTGTATCACTCCATTGCGTTGCGTAATAGGGATATGGCTGGTGCATGTCCAGGGTTTTGGTAACATAAAAAAACTTCTGCTCTTTCAGCTTTTTCAGTTGCTCCAGCGTTCTCCGGTACATTTCGTCATTATGGAAGCCCCAGCCGGAAGCCCCGGTATAACCGGCCTTCTCCATATCTTCCCTGGCTTCGTAATGAGCCATGCCAAACTGTTCCGTATATTGCCGGAACTCACTGTTGTAATAACGGCTGGAAGCACTTTGGAAATATCCGTCAAAGCCGTTTTCCTGCATACTGCGGAACAGGGACGGTTTATCGGTGCCATCAACATCCCCGTCAAACAACAGCTGGGAACGGAACGTGGCGTTCAGTCCTTCCGTAGTAGGTACGGCGGAAGAATAGTAATTGTCAATACGAGGGTATTTTTTTGCAAGGGAATCCAAAAACGGCGTAGCTTCTGCCGGTATCTCTTTATTATAAAAATGGATATAGTCCCGGTGCACCGATTCCAGAATCAGCATCACAATACGGTCGTAGGCCGGTGCCGGCAGCGGACTTGCGGACTTCCTCCGCATGACCCCCAGTTTGTACATCCACTCTTTGTCTTTTTCTGTCAGTTCTTTTTTCTTGTGCTGACCGACCAGCACCGCTTTCTCTTTTTTAAAAGCAGCCTTGCTGACGACATTCACAGCAATCGGCGTAACCAGCATATCGCGGTATTCCTGCCTGCTCTTTTCAATTTGCTCCTCGCTCCATAAACCGGATTCATGCAGCGCATATAATCCCAGTTGGCTTCCTGTAAAATACAACAGGTTGAAAAGAAGCGTGCAGCCTGACACTGCCAGCAACGCCCAGGCAATATTCGGCTTGTGCCTTCTCGGCTTCGTCACCCGGAACAAAAGGAAGACGGCCAGAATACAACCGGCAATTTGCATAAGCTGCACCTTCGAAAAGGAAGACATGACGCCCTGGATCGCATAGATATTAAAATTGCGGAAGAACACCGCCTGAACATGCATGGACGTCTGCCAGAAATAGATCACATCCAGCAGCATAAGGGAGGCACAGCAGAAATAAACAGCAAAATATATAAATTTGTTAATCCTCGTCGGCGCGTGATGATACCAGACGGCTGCCAGGATCGCCAGCACAATATTATTCAACAGGCCGGCCAGAATGGCCAGTGTCGTTAAAAAGTAGGGATCCAGCGCCAGCTTTTGCTGCATATACCAGGCAAAACCCAGATATGCCACACCCAGCACCACAGCAGGAAAATACCGTTGCAGACGGTCAGGAATCCGTTTACGACGCAAAAAAAGAAGGTACCCTGTTACCAGAAGCACCACGTCACGCAACAGTGCGTTAACCAGCGCCAGCCAGTAATCGCCTAAAGGAAAAGGAGTGATTCCGGCATAAAGCATCCGGGCATGTTCTTCTTCCCTGAAGTAAATGGCGCCTGCAATTATAACAAAAAACAGCAGGACGCGAATACGTTTTCTATTCCTTAGCCAGTCCATAAGGATACCTGCCTGTTAATTTCTACGGAATAAACAACAATGGTTCTTCCATCATTTCAAGTGTCAACGGAGTAGAGGCAACCACATCCCCGTCCAGTTCTACCGGGAAATCCTCTACCAGATTTACAGATTCAATCTCGATTTTTTTCGCCTTCCTGCAGATAATTCCTTTATCCATTTCCAGTCCCTCCAGCGCAATGAGGGACGCATATTTTAAAATATCAGCCCGCTTATTGCCCGGGAAAACCGCTGCATGGAGATACGGCGAAGACAGGGCGGCATCCCGAAACAGGTTATACCGTCCGGCATAGTAACGGCTTTTTCCGACTATTACAGACGAACCGGTATACCACTCGTTCTCATCATTAAAACGTACCTGAAATGCGTAACGCCAGTTGCTGAAGACCAGTTCCTGACGAACCAGCTGTGTACTTTGCAGCACATAGGCAAATTTATTCAGCAAACGCTTCTGCACGGCCCCTACGCCATCTACTACCAGAGAATCAAAGCCAACGCTGGCTACCGTTAAAAACAGGTTCCCGTTTGCCCGGGCAGTATAAAGCGGATACACGTATCCTTTCAGCGTACGGTGCACCCATCGAACCGGTTCATTCCGCAAAGACATCTCTTTGGCTATCAGATTTACTGTTCCAGCCGGAAACACACTGATATACGGTCGGTAATCCAGCCGCAGCATATCTTCCACAAAAGCGCGAACGGTTCCGTCTCCGCCAGCAATGATCACCCAGTCGCATTTCTCATCCGCAGCCCGTTTAGCCAGTTCCGGCATCTGTTCAAAAAGTTTAACATCCAACAGCTCTATTTCCGCATCCAATTCCTGTTTTAATAATTTATAAACCTCATTGATGCGGGAGATCATGCTGGCAAACAGTTGCCGGCCCGAATAGCGGTTATAGAGAATAAAAACTCTTTTAAATTGTTTTACATTAACCTGGTTACATGGCTGCATCAGCAGTCCTCCCCGCGCAAAGCTTCCGATATTGTATATATAACCTTTTTTTGCAAACTGTCACTTTTCCTGTCATGTCATTCCAGCCACGTTTCACAGGCATCCAGTACCTGCTTTACCGTCAGCTCTTTCATGCATCGCATATTGTATTTTGAATCGCGGCAATGGTGTTTCATCCCTGCTGCGCAGCCGGGGCAGGGAGGCTGTGCCGTGACAATTGTCGCCAGCCGCGTATAGGGCCCGTACAAATCCGAATGGCTTGGCCCGTACATGGCTACAACGGGTACCCGCTGGCTGATTGCCACATGCATGGGACCACTGTCATTGGTAACAATGAGAGTGCAACGGCGCATAGCGGCAGCCAGCTGCCCAATGGAAAACTGTCCGGTAGCTATCACCGGCTTTGATTTCATATGCTTAACGGCCTCCTGTACCATATCCTCATCCATGGTACCGCCAAAAAATACTGTCCTGTACCCTTTCGCAGCCAGTGTGTCTGCCACTTCCGCAAACCGTTCCGGCGCCCAGCGTTTTGTTTCTACTGCACTGCCAATATTAAAACCCACCAGCTTATCTGAGGAAGCCACACCCTGTTCTGTCCAAAACTTTTCAGCAAAAGCCCTGTTCTCATTTCCCGGAAAAATTTCCAGGCCGCGATGATGCAGCTCTTTCACTCCAAGCTGTGACAA
>DOSQ01000007.1:11442-21984 GCA_003512125.1 Acidaminococcaceae bacterium | reverse complement strand
ATCAAACCAGGGTTTGAACAGCCAGTTGGTACAGCCGGTGCGTTTTCCAACTTTTGTCATAGCGCAGATAAAAGAACAACGCTCATTGGGATGCAGATTGATCAGGATATCAAACTGCATCTTCCCTAAATTATGGGCACAGCTCAACAAAGCAAGAAGACTGTTGTCCCTGCCCTTTTTATCAATGGTAATGACCTCGTCCAGACAGGGATTGTGCAGCACCACGTCTTTCAGTTTTTCATCTACCAGCATCGTAATATGGGAATCCGGCGCTGCTTCCCGCAGTGCCCGGATAAACGGCGTGGTCAGGGTCAGATCCCCGAGGTGCATCAAAAACGTCACCAGAATTTTTTTACGGTTCAATTCCACGCCTTTCACTTCACTTTCCTCTTATATTCTTCAAACGCCATTTCCGGCGTAATTGCGTTCATACAAATCCAGTTGCTGCAATGTTTTTTCAGACAGCCTGCACAAGCCACCGGTGCAGTTAAAACGGTTGCTTCCGTGCTTCCGTAGGGACCCGTACGATCTGGCCTGGTGGGGCCGTACATTGCAACTAACGGCCGCTTCATGGCTGCCGCAATAAACAACGGACCGGTATCTACGCTGATATACGCTGTACAATGCTGAATCAGCGCTCCTAACTCCCGCAGACTGGTCTTACCGGTCAGATCAGTGACCCCAGGAACCATTTCTGTAATCTGTCTGCCCAAAGGCTCGTCTTCCGGACCTCCGGCAAGAACAACCTGCTTCCCGTCCTTCAAAATCATACCCGCCAGTCTGGCAAAGTATTCTGCAGGCCACTTTTTTGTCTCCCAGCGGGCGCCGGGAACCAGTACAACATAGGTTTTTTTTACAGAATCTGCCTTTTCCCTGACAGCCTGCCATTCTTTTTGCAAATCCGGCATGGGAAACTGTATCTCGTTCACTTCGCAGCCTAAATACCGGGCTACGTCCAGATAACGCTCTATCACATGGTCTCTGGCATGCGCGCCGGTAATCGCCTTACTGACAAGACCGCTTCCTTCACGCATCTCACAATAGCCAATACGGTTATTACAGCCGCTTATAGCGGCCAGCACAGCACTTTTAAACAGCCCCTGCATATCAATCACAAGGTCAAAATTCCTGCTGTGAAGCAATGCCCGCATTTCTTTGAAATACGACCACTTGTCGCAGACACCCATCTTCGTAAATTTAACTTTATCAAAAAAGAGCACTTCGTCCACTACCGGCGGGTCCGGCACAAACGCGCCGAACTGGGGGTGCACCAGCCAGGTCAGCCGTGCACCGGGGAAACGTTCCCGCAATACCGCAACAAAGGGCAACGTATGTAATACGTCGCCCAATGAGCTCATTTTGATAATGAGGATATTCTTATATTCCATACAAATCCCCAAACACGAATCATCGTTACAAACGAACACTTAGCTCTTAACAATTTTCTTTACAAAATCCGACAGGTTTCCGCCGGTATAAAGAAATCCCTTCACCCCGGCGGCTTCCGCCGCTTCCACGTCGCGGGGACTGTCCCCGATCAGAAACGCGTCGGCAGGCTTCATATTAAAATCACGTAACGCCTGCAATATCATACCCGGCCTGGGCTTACGGCAGTCACAATTCACATCATACTGTTTCACAACCGCCCCCGGAAGATGAGGGCAGTAATAAAAGGCTGCTATCTCGCCACCAGTTTTTTTTACCTCTGATGCCATCCAGCTATGCAGCTTCCTGACAGTTTCTTCCGTAAAATACCCCCTGGCCACACCGCTCTGATTCGTCACCACAACGACAAGGTACCCCTGCCGGTTCAGCCAGGCTATCGCCTCCAGACTGCCGGGAACCCATTCCACCTCTTCTGGTTTATGCAGATAATCCTTGTCAATATTCAGAACGCCGTCACGATCCAGCAAACACAACTTCTTTTCTGTCATATGATTCTTCATAAATCCTGTAATCATGTACCCGGATGTTTCCGGTAAAAACGGATACAAAAGTTTTCAGGCATGATCCTGCCGTGTATAATACCCGCCAGTCTTATCCAATACACGGCAATACTCTTCCACAGCTTTTTCAATATCGGTAAAACCGCCTTCATACCCGACAGACAGTAATTTTGTTTCATCGGCCTGGGTGTAGCTTTGATACTTTCCTTTCAGCACTTCCGGGAAGGGGATATACTCCAATTTGTCCATTGGTGCGCCAAAATGCTTCAGTATCGCTTTTGCTACCGTATTAAAAGGATGGGCGTGCCCGGTACCGCAGTTGAAGATTCCTTTCAGTTCCGGATGCTCCCAGAAGAAGAAGTTTACCTTCACCACGTCTTTGACATACACAAAATCGCGGGTCTGTTCCCCCGGGCCGTACCCGTCATAGCCTTCAAACAGTTTAACCTTACCTTCAGCTTTGAATTGGTTATACATCTGGAAGGCCATCGAAGCCATCTTCTCCTTATGGTTTTCCTGCGGGCCATACACATTAAAGTAGCGCAGCCCTACCACCTGGCTCTCCAGCCCATCCAGATACCGGCGGATATAATTATCCATAAACAATTTGGAAAAAGCATACACATTTAACGCTTCTTCACATTCCGGTTTTTCCGTAAAGCCGTGCTTTCCGCTGCCATAAGTAGATGCGGAAGACGCATACATAAACTGGATTTTACGGTCTGCAGCAAAATGGAACAGGTTCTTCGTATATTCGAAGTTATTTTCCATCATATACTTGCCGTTATATTCCATGGTGTCAGAACAGGCCCCTTCATGGAAAATGACGTCAATCTTTTCATGATTGAACATCCCATCCAGAATTGCATCGCCGAAATCAATCTTATCCATGTAATCCATGACCTTCAGGCCCTGGATATTTTTGAATTTTACCATGTTGGTCAGGTTATCCACCACAAGGATATCATCCCGGCCCCGGTCGTTCAGGCCCTTTACAATATTACTGCCGATAAACCCGGCGCCTCCGGTAACAATAATCATACTGATAATCCGCCTTTCCGGAACCTACATTGCCTGCACTTTTAAGCACAAGCCCCGAATCTTACATCTTTCCTTCCCGCACCAGACCGGCAATTCGTTGCACCAATCCGGTAGTGGAATATCCATCTTCGAATTCAATGATTTCCACTTTTCCAGCATATTCACGTCCGGCCACCTGCTCCGGGCGGTAATCCCCACCCTTCACCAGAATATCCGGATGAATTATTTTTATTAATTTTGCAGGCGTATCCTCATGAAAGATGACCACTGCGTCAACACAGGCAAGGGAAGCCATGATCCGCGCCCGGTCCAGTTCATGGACCAATGGACGGGAATCGCCCTTCAGGCGGCGCACCGAGGTGTCTGAATTCAGGCCTACAATCAGATGTTTCCCCAGTTTGGCCGCTTTTTCCAGATAGGATACATGCCCGACATGCAGAATATCAAAGCACCCGTTGGTAAAGACGATTTTCTCTCCGCCTTTATGCCAGATCTGTGCCAGATCCGCAATTTCCTTCCAGGATAAAGGACGGAATCCGTACCCCAGTTTCCTCTCTTCGCTGAGCAGATCTTTCAGCAATTCATCCCGGTGCACAGGGTATGTACCCACCTTGCCAACCACAATGCCGGCTGCCCGGTTTGCCATATAAACAGCTTCCGGCAGCGGCAATTCGCCAGCTGCGGCAGCAATCAGGGCTGCAGCTGCAGTATCACCGGCACCGGAAACATCAAATACTTCTAACGCGGAAGCGGGACTGTGGATAACCGTCCGTTTTTCCCCTACCAGTGTCATCCCCTTTTCACTGCGGGTGACTACCACGTTCCGGATCCGGTACCGTTCCCGTGCCATCTGGGCAATCTGCAATACGGGACCGTCTTCATTGGGGACCGTCTGCCCGGCCGCCTCACACATTTCTTTCAGGTTCGGGGTAATAAAAGTACAGCCTTCATATTTTTCCCAATGAGGTCCTTTGGGATCAACGAGTACCGGAATCTGATGCGCATTTGCCATACGGATCACCCACTGACAGAATGCATCAGAGCAGACGCCTTTGGCATAATCAGATACAGCAATACCATCCAGTCCTTTTTCTATCAGGTCCAGCAGCCACTGTTTGATCTGGTCCGCCTCTTCCGGGTACAGGTCGCCCACTTCTTCAAAATCCAATCGCAGCATCTGCTGACGGGCGCCCAGAATCCGCATTTTCGTAATTGTGGAACGGCGGCGGGATTTTACCAGACCGCTGAAGTCGATCCCTTCTTTTACAAGCAGTCCTTCCAGGATTTTACGGTTATCATCGTCTCCGGTCACGCCGCCCACATACACCTTGCAATCCAGATTTGCCAGGTTGGCAGCTACATTTGCGGCTCCACCCAATACCGAATCAATTTTCTTTACACGGTTTACCGGCACAGGCGCTTCCGGGGAAATACGGTTTACCTCCCCGTAAAAATACCGGTCCACCATCACATCGCCAATGACCGCAATACGCAGACTTTGTATCTTCTCAGCTAAAAATGAAGTACATTTCATATCATTCATGATCCACCAGTTCGCATAAAATATGTCCCATCAGTATATGCATCTCCTGAACGCGGGCGGTCACCCTGGCCGGAACTGCCAGGCAGATATCACAGGCAGCAGCCATTTTTCCGCCGCCTTCCGCCGTCATGCCAATACAGACAATACCTTTTTGCTTTGCTTCCTCAATGGCCAGCAAAACATTTTTGCTGTTTCCAGAGGTCGATATCCCTATCAGCACATCTCCCGGTCCGCCCAATGCCTGGATCTGACGGGCAAAGACGGTATCATACCCGTAATCATTCGCCACAGCAGTCAGTATGGAAGTGTCTACCGTTAAAGCAATAGCCGGAAGCCCTTTCCGTTCCTTTTGAAAACGCCCCACGAATTCCGCTGCCAGATGCTGGCTGTCCGCCGCACTGCCGCCATTACCGCAAAAAAGAACCTTATGCCCTTCTGCCAGTGCCTTTTCAACATACTTAGCACATTGCTCCAGCTTCTGGGGTAAATCAGACGCCATTATCTTTTGCAGAACTTCCAGATGATCCGTTAAACGTTGTTCAATAATCCGGTTCACATTCCCTCCGCTTTCCTGAATTTAAACCTTTACTAAATAATTTGTTTACCAGTTAAAAATATCAAACTTTACCGTCCATTCATTATCATTCTTATAGTGCTTTCGTTCATAAGAGACGGTAAGACCTTCACAGCAGAACCTGTGCAACCAGGTAAATGTTGTTGAATAATTGCCGTGATACAAGGAACTGCTGTCTGAATTATGCCGGTTCACAATCGAAACCGTATTATGTTCATCCGGGGTCCAGGAGACTCCCGTTCTCCATTCCCGTGAAAAATCAGGCTGTCCCAAACTGAAAAGATAACTGGTCTTGTTCTCATAATGGAATGTTTCCCAGATATTCCATTTATCGGAAAAACGGTATCCAACAGTCCCGGTATAAATATCTGTATCCAGGGTTTTACCGTGTTCCCGGGTAACTTCATTATCCAGGCTTTCCTTTACCCATTTGTGCCCCAGCATCAAATCAAGGTACATCTTTTTCCCACCCAGCAGATGGATTCTGTCATGGCGCAAATTAACAGTCGTTTCCGTATGCCAGCTTGACCAGTTTGCATTGGTATATTTCCAAAGACCATGCGTAACACCGGCGTCAATAGTTAACGGTATGCCTTTTGCAATCCGATGGGGTTTTAAAAACAGACCCCAGTCCGTTTTCTTATGCAGCCAGATCCCGTCATCCAGCAGGTCATTGTCAGAATCATAAACATACCCATCGTTAAAACGTACATAAAAATCCTTTTGATCATGCCGGATGCTGTAGAAAGGCTTATAGTGGGATTTTGAATAATAAGCCTGGCGCATGGAAAAGATGGTGGGGTTTTTCAACAGAGGATTGCCAATCGGATGCTTATAATCCAAAGCCACATACCATCCACGATCTTCCTTCCACCCAATCCGGGGCGCAATCGTGTTTTTCTTATTCTTTAAATCATTGATCCATACGTCCCGGGAATAAATATGTTTATCTTTGACATATACCTTCACGTTTCTTGCAATAATACGATCGTTAGGTATTATCGTAATCGTTTTCGCCCTAACTGAAAGACAGGGAGAATGATTTACTGCAGGGCACCTCGTTGTCATCCCACCCTGATCGATGATAAATTTCCCGTTTTCAATAATGGCATGAGGCGCTTCATAGTAATCATGGTCATTCTTTTCCGGGTCCGGAGTGGAAACGCCTTTTAACTGCAATAATTCACCGGTCTTATTGTTAAAATTATAATGGGCCCAGCGTACGTTCGCCTGATTTTCCGGTTCCTGCAGGGTTCCGCCTTCCAGCAGCCACACATCCCCTGTTTTGGCATTTCCGACAGCCCTGGCAGAGACCAGTTGCATCGTTCCCTGTTCCAGCCGGACATTTCCCTCAATAATAAAGTCCCCGCTCTCATTTGCATACTGGGCATCATCGCCGGTTATCACCAGGGGAATGGCTTCTGCTTTTCCTTTTTTCTTTTTACCATCCTCAACAGCATTGTCTTTAACTAAAGAGGATTCCTCTTTTACCGGCAGCTTGTCAGAATTTTCCATCCCACCCTGAGGGACACGATCTGACAAAGAAGAGGTATTCGGCATGGCCGCAATCTGTTTTCGGGCCTGATATTCATATCCGCGGATTTCTTTTTCTGACTCAGGTTCAAAATTTTCATCCGTTTCCGATAAAAGCTCTTCTGCCTGTTCCTCCGCTTTCTTCAATGCCGTGTTCCGGGCCATCAACTCTGCAGCAGCTTTTGCAAACGATTCGTTCCCGTCTTTAGTCCTGACCGCCCGGGAATCATTCACTGCCGGCCCATAAGACTGATTTAACGGCGACTCATATTTCGCATCCGGGTCATATTCGTCTGGCGTCCGATCCGCTGCTGCATAAGCAGGAACGGCAACAGCCATGCCGGCCAGCAGAACGGAAACCATCAGTTTTCTTTTCATGAAGTCCTCCAACTATTATAAATATCCAGCTAACATTATATCACAAAACTGCAATAAAAAAAACACCGGCGTAACCTGAATACGCCGGTGTTTCACACCAAATTCCAGAAAGTATGTCTGAAATAACGCTGCGTCCTTACTTTTACATATATCTATTACTCTGCATTGGCTGTATTATCATCTACAACTACTTCAGTTCGTTGTTGCGGCTTCTGCCTCCTGATACACGATACCGCTGATTTTCTGGTCCTCTACCACCTGTACATAAGTCGTAGTGCCTATTTCGATTACTTTGGACTTGCCGGTCACAAACGCACCGCCCACGGCGCCGATAGGACCTAATACGATCATGCCGCCAATGGTGGCACCTGCCGCACCAATCGCAGTTTTTGCTTCCTGCTGGGCCAGTTTGCCAATATAAATGGGAACCTTACTGCCGTCAACTGCGAATACATGACTGAATTTTACATCAATACGGGCATCTCGGCCAAACGCCCCGGGCTGTTTTACCTTGGAAACTTCACCAAGACCGTCAGCGCCTTTTGACAGCACCAATACGTCATTTACATACAGATTATCCGCTACCCGGAAATGAACCGGATCGCCAGGCTGGGCAGTTTTGCTGTTCAGCTGAGACGTAAATTCAATCTTAATCAGAGAATCTTTAGGCAATACCACCGCTTCTACGGGAACCTGCCCGCCGGCATATGTGGTTTCCACCAGACGATCCAGACGCTGGTTCAGAGATCCACCCTGAATCTGTCCGAAAAGTGTATTCTCCAGTTCTTCAATCCTTGTCTTTGCCGGGCCGGCAGTAACTCTTGCATTCAGGCGGCTGTCCGCACCGTTCAGTTTCTGCAGAAAACTGCCGTTTCCGCCATTGGTACCACATATATATTCATACGTAGTTTGAATACGGTCCAGAATATTACGGCCGGAATCAGGCGCGCCGTAAATATCATCTTCCAGGCTTTCCATGCGCTCCATCATGGAACTGCTCTGATGGGTTCCGTACAAAGCGGTTTCAATCGCGTCCAGCTGTTCCGAAGCAACCGGCGCGGGCCCTTCCGCAAAGGCAAAAGAGGTCAGTCCCAGACACAGAGCCAGACCGACAATCAAAGAAACAAGCTTTTTCATCTGTCATCCCTCCGAAATCATTCTTCTGATACCAAAAACAACTATAGATAGAGTCCTTGTAATTGTATTATAGCATATTTAGTGGAAAGTCAACAAAAAAAATCATGATTTTTAACAATTTTTACAGAAAAAACAAAAATATGCCTCATTCTGCGGTTTGTCCGGATAAAACAGTTTTATTACGTCACGGACAGTATCAGGGAAAAAACAGACTAACTGCCACTGTTATCCAAAATCATAAAGGCTTCCACATGTAATACTGCATCTGCTTCCACCGTAATATGGCAGGACAGTTCCCGGTTCCAGTCCCGTAACAGATGCTGTTGCAGGTACTCTGCTTCCAGCGGATGTGCCACAAGCAGAATCTCTTTTGTACTTCCCTGTTTTTTCAACAGACCCCGGATACGACGCTTGATTTCCAGCGCGATCGCCTCCTTGGACTGAACCCGGCCGCTGCCACTGCACACAGGACAGTCTGCAAACAGTACCGCTTCCAGATTCTGCCTCGACTTTTTCCTGGTTATCTCCACCAGGTTCAGGGCTGTTATATCCTGTACCCGCGGCCGCATCTTATCCCCGGTAAACGAAGCCTCCAATACGGCCAGTATCTCCTGCCGGTTTTCCTCACTGTGCATATCAATGAAATCTACGACGATAATTCCGCCAATGTCCCGCAGGCGCAGCTGATGGGCAATCTCCCGGGCGGCCTGCCGGTTGATCTCCATAATGGTCTCTTCCAGATTATTTTTGCCGCTGTAGCTGCCGCTGTTCACATCAATCACTGTCATGGCCTCTGTGTGATCTATGACCAGATAGCCTCCGCTGGGCAGTTCCACCCGGCGGTCCGCCAGGGAAGCCAGCGTTTCGCCCACGCCAAGACCGGAAAACACATCTTCCCCGCTGTCCCACAGCCGAAGTTTCGTGTCCTCTGCAACCTGCATTCCTGCAAGCAATGCCTGTATGCGCTGAAATGTTTCCCGGTCATCAACAATGACCTCTATAACATCCCTGGTAAAATAGTCGCGTACCATACGAACTGACAAATCGAGTTCGCGGTGCAGGAAAGCCGGGGCTTTCGCCCGTTTCGACCGTGCTTCCACCACATTCCATTCCGCAACAAGGCTTGTAATATCCGATTCCAGTATGTCTGCCTCAACGCCTTCCGCTTCTGTACGGATTACAATGCCCATCCCGGCCGGCTTCCATTTTTCTGCCAGCTTGCGAAGCCGGATCCGTTCCGGCTCGTCTGTTATCCTCCGGGAGATACCAATGGTATCCGAAAAAGGGAACAATACGGCATAGTGGCCCGGGAAGGTAATCTCCCGGCTGGCTGTCGGACCCTTAGTACCCCTTGGATCTTTGATAATCTGGATCATCACCGACGCGCCTTCTGTCAGATCCTGAGAGTCACCCAGATACAAAAACGCATTCTGATCCAGCCCGATATCAATAAAAGCAGCCTGTATCCCCTTCACCACATTGCTGACGCGGCCCAGGAAGATACTTCCCACCAGATGGGCAGACATGGCCCGTTCTACCATATACTCACGCAATACCCCATCCTGTACCAGTCCCATGCGGACTTCCTCCGGGGTACTGCTGATAATAATCTGCTGCGGCATCGGTCTTCCTTCCTTTCCGTCAGTCTTAACACATTTTTCATTACCGGATCATAACAACGATTCAGGCAGCTTTATCCTGTCGTTTCCTTACTCATGCGTAAACAATGTGTCCAGCATGGGCCACATATTTCCCTTCTCATCCACCCGGTACAGATCCAGCCGTTCGATATCTGCCTTTTCCACTGGCAGCTGCAGTCCATACTGTTCATTCAGCGTATTCACCAGATCCACTGCTTTCATACTGCCATTATGGGTGATCCGGCAGTGGAAGTGCAGTATAGTTTCCGTTTCATTCTGTACAGCGTCAATTTTTGGTATATAAAACTTAACATCAATTTTCTTTACTTTCTCTTTAGCTTTCGGCGCCTGCTTGGTAAAAATTACCTCCTCCGCCTGATTAAATCTTTCAACAGCAGAGGCTATGTCTCCCGTCCAGGGCAGGGTCACCCGGTATTCCGCACCGCCTGCCACGCTCATGAGGGCCGGCGCGCTGTTTTCCACCGCGTCCACGGCCAGCACCCGGATACCCCGGGGCAAGGCGTTCTTTAACGCTTCTGCCGCTTCCAGAGGATGGACCGGCTCCGTCAGTTCCAGTTCCACAAACTCTGCATAGCTGACCACGCCAACCCCTAATGCGGAAGCCAGGGAATATTTCATATGAGGATTAAAGCCCTGCGAGTAGGCTGCCGGTAACCCGGCCCGCCGTATAGCCCTGCCAATAGTGCGCACATATTCCAGATGGGAAATGAAACGGATCTCTTTCTCTTT
>DOSQ01000007.1:1666-11307 GCA_003512125.1 Acidaminococcaceae bacterium | reverse complement strand
CTGATATTGTCTCCGCCCGCCATCTTTTCCGTAAGAAACGCAAAGCCCATTTCTTCCGACGCATCGTAGGCCCTGCCGCTCCAGTCCATGACCGGAACCCCCAGCCGCTGACACACTCCGCAGCCGTTGCAACGACCCTGCCGGCAATCCGGTGTCAGCATCTGCTGCTGTGCTTTCTTGTACTCACTGGCCAGGAACGCCCGGTTTACCGCAGGCTGCAGATGCTCCCAGGGGAACACTTCCTTTTCGCCCCGCACACGGTGATTATAAAAATCAGGATCCAGCCCGCAGTCCTGCAACGCCTGCTGCCAGCGGTCATAGTCAAACACATCTGCCCACCCGTCAAAGCGCTGGCCGCGCTGCCAGGCCAGATATAAAGCCCTGCCTAACCGGCGGTCCCCTCTGGCAAATATGCCTTCCATGATGCTGGTCTTGCCGTCATGATACTGGAATGTTATGTTTTTAACACGTGTCGCTTCAATCAGAAGCCCCTGCTTCCGGTGAATTTCCTCCAGGGTATCCTGTGGCGCCCACTGGAATGCTGTGTAAGGTTTCGGTACAAAAGAAGAAGCGCTGATGGTCACCTGACAGCCGCCCTTGCCTGTGATCTCTTTAAACTTCCACTGTACCTTCTTTGCCAGCTGGGCAATCGCCAGCACGTCTTCATCGGTTTCACCGGGAAGCCCGATCATAAAATACAGTTTTACTTTTTTCCAGCCGTTTTCAAACGCCGCGCTCACCGCATGCAGCAGATCCTCTTCCGTAACGCCTTTGTTGATCACGTCACGCATCCGCTGGCTGCCCGCTTCCGGCGCAAAGGTGAGCCCGCTCTTCCGCACTGCCTGCACCTTTTTGGCCACATCCACGCTGAACGCGTCAATACGCAGACTGGGCAGGGACACGCTGACCTTTTTGTCTTTAAAGTCTGCAATCATCGTATCCAGAAAAGGTCCCAGGCAGGAATAATCTGCCGTGCTGAGGGATACCAGGGAAATTTCTTCATATCCCGTATTCTCCACCTGCTTATGGGCGATTTCCCGCAGCACTTCCGGCCGGCGTTCCCGCACCGGACGGTACACCATCCCCGCATGGCAGAAACGGCAGCCCCGGCTGCAGCCCCGGAACATTTCCAGCATGATCCGGTCATGGACGATCTCCCCAAAGGGCACCACCGGCGCCGTAGGAAAATCCACGGTATTCAGATCCGCCACCACCCGCTTCGTCACCGCGGCCGGCGCATCCGGTGTATTGGGAGTCACTGTCTGAATCGTATTATCTTCATTATAGGTAACATCATAAAAGGAAGGAACATACACGCCCGGAATCCGTACCACCCGGTGCAGGAACCCCTGCCTGCCTCCGGGCTTTCCGTCCCGTTTCCAAGTCTGGTAACAGGCCAGCACCTCCGGCAGGGCCTCCTCCCCTTCTCCCAAAATTGCAAAATCAAAAAAATCGGCCAGGGGTTCCGGGTTGAACACACAGGGGCCGCCTACCACCACAAAGGGTTCCTCTTCACCCCGTTCCGCTGCCAGCACAGAAACCCCGCCCAGGTCCAGCATATTCAGGATATTGGTATAGCTCAGCTCATACTGCAGGGTAAAACCCACCAGGTCGCATTCACAAAGAGCCTTTTTTGTCTCCAGCGTGGTCAGCACAATTTTGCGTTCCCGCATCAGCTGTTCCATATCCACCCAGGGAGCATAGACCCGTTCAGCCGCAACGCCTTCCATCTTGTTCACAAGATGATATAAAATTTTAAAGCCCAGATAGCTCATGCCCACTTCGTATACATCGGGAAAGGCCAGTGCGATCCGCACCTCTGCTTCTTCTTTAAAAATACTGCCAAACTCCCCGCCGGTATACCGGGCCGGTTTCTTCACCGCTGCCAGCATGTCTATGGCCAGTTCTTTGTTCATGTGAGAGCCTCCAACCAGTCTTAACTACCTATAAATAATATAACATATGCTTACGCCATCCGTTCGCAATTTACAACCTGGCATATACGGATACCAATGTAAGGAGACGCTGCTTAAAATTGCAGCCTTGTGTGCCGGACATTAATGTTAAGCAGCACGCCTGCCATCAGCATATTCGTAGTGAGGGAACTGACCCCGTAGCTGAGAAACGGCAGCGGCACCCCCGTCACCGGCATAATACCAATGGTCATGCCAATATTTACCAGCACGTGGAACAGATACATGCCGGTAATGCCGGCAGCCAGCAACGTTCCAAAACGGTCTTCCGCGTTCAGGGCGATGGTCAGACCACGCCAGATCAGTACCATATATAATAGCAGAATCAGAACTGCGCCCACAAACCCGAACTCTTCCCCCGCCACCGCAAAGATAAAATCCGTGTGGTTTTCCGGCAAGAAATCGAGCTGGCTCTGGGTTCCCTGCATCCAGCCCTTGCCCCACAGCATGCCGCTGCCGATGGCGATCTTGGACTGGATCACATGATACCCGGCCCCGAACGGATCCAGTTCCGGATCCAGAAAAACGCGGATCCGGTTCCGCTGGTATTCATGCAGAAACTGCCACAACACCGGCGCTATACAAACAAACACACCCGTCAGGGCAGCAATCCATTTCAGTTTAAACCCGCAGACCCAGAACATGGAAAAGGCAATTGCCCCGAAAACCAGGGCTGTACCAAGATCCGGCTGCCGCAGCACCAGTACAAACGGTACCAGCATAAACACACAGGCGGGCAGATAATCCTTCCACTGTTCCAAATATTCACTCCGTTCATCTAAAAAAGCAGCCAGACAGACGATCATGAACGCCTTGGAAAACTCACTGGGCTGGAATGTCACCGGACCAATCTGGATCCAGCGCTGGGCTCCCAGGGATGCATGGCCGAAAAACATAACTCCCAGCAGCAGCAAGACCGTAAAGCCGTATAAGGGCAGGGCAATCCGTTTCAGCGAATGGTAATCCATGGAAATGATTCCCACGGCCAGCAGAACATCAACCAGCAGAAACAGCCCCTGCCGCTGCACAAACCGGTTGCTTCCCGTCACCAGCGCATCCCCATGGGTGGCGCTGGCGATCAGCACCATGCCGATCCCCGTCAGCAATAGCAGAGTCAATATTAAAATCCAGTCCAGATTGCGTATGTAACGACGCAATGTATTCGTTCCTCTCTATTATTCCTTATGCAATGTCTCTTTTTCCGTTTTCAGCCTGCCCGTCAGATAATCCTCCAGAACCTCATACACAACAGGCCCGGAAGCTGTAGCGCCATAGGTTCCCTGCTCCACGATGCAGGCGATGGCAAGATCCGGTTTTTCCGCAGGAGCATAGGCAATGAACCAGCCATGGTCCTGCCCATGCGGATTTTCTGCGGTACCTGTCTTGCCTGCCACCGGCACCGGCAGATTCGCAAACCAGGCGCCGGTCCCGCCCGGCTGGGTCACACCCTTCAGGCCTTTCTGAATCAGTTGAAGGGTACGGTCTTCCAAATCCAGTTTGCGGCTGGCAGGGCGTTTCGGTATTTCATACACGCTGCCATCCGCATTGACGATCTTTTCCACCAGATACGGAGGATGGATTACCCCGTCCGCCGCAACAGCGGCCAGCATCTGGCAGATCTGCAAGGGGGTCACCAGGGTCAGCCCCTGTCCGATGGACGCATTAAACGTATCCCCCAGTGTCCACTCTTCGTTAAATACTTTCTTCTTGGCTGCAGGCCCCGCAATCATCCCGGCAGACTCTCCCGCCAGTTCAATGCCGGTCGGTTTGCCAAGCCCATACTTTTCCGCATAGGCATTCAGGTTCTCAATACCGGCCCGACGTCCCATTTCATAAAAGTATACATTATCCGACATGGCAAAGGCCGTCTGGAAATTAATCCAGCCCAGCGCTTCCCCGCCGGCGTTTCCCATATCGGCCAGCCAGTGCCTGCCGGAGTCAAAAATCAGTTCTTCCGGCGTCACTTTATGTTTGTCCAGAGCCGCCGAGCCGGTTACTACTTTAAATGTGGAACCGGCCGGATATTCCCCGTTGATGACTTTATTCGTCAGCGGATGGAATACATTTTCATTGATCAGTTTCCAATGGGCTGTGGAAATACCGCCTACAAACCAGTTGGGATCGTATCCCGGGCGGGAAACCAGGGCCCGCACCGCACCGGTGTTGGGATCCATGGCAACCGCCGCCGCCCCATACGCATTCGGCGCGATCCCGCTGGTGCGCAATGCATTCAGCTGTTTATCCAGCACCCGCTCCAGATCCTGCTGCAGGGCAAAATCGATCGTCAGCACCAGCCCTTTACCGGAAACCGGCGCCTGTCCCGCCAGTTCGCGGACGACCTTGCCCCGTACGTCCACTTCTTCGGTTTTGCGTCCGGTCTTACCGCGCAGCACACTGTCATAGACAAACTCCAAGCCTTCCTTACCCACAATGCTGCCCGGTGGAAGCCCCTGATATTTTCCCTGCTTTAACTGCTCCTCCGAAACCTCGCCTACATAGCCCAGCACATGCGCTGCCGTTTCCTTATACAGATAATGCCGCATGGGCTGCAGGTCCAGCGAAATCCCGGGGAGGTCTTTCATGTGTTCTTCCAGCAAGGTAATCTCCCGGGATGTCAATTCACTCTTCAAGACAGTCTGTTCATAGCTGCCTGACGCCCGGTCTGCCTTTTTCCGGACCACGTCCGGCTGCATTTCCAACAGACGGGCCAGCAGCGCCACTTCCTCATCAGAGAACGTATAACCTGCCTGCAGACTGAGCACATACCCCGGAGAACTGTCCGCCAGCACCTTGCCATGCACATCCAGGATCCGGCCCCGGGGCGCCATGATGACCGCACTGCGCATCCGGTTACCGTCGGCCTGCTTTCCGTAATACATTCCTTTATACAGCTGCAGCCAGGCCAGCCGCCCGCCTAACAGCACAAACACAGCAAGCGCCACTGCAAGCATCTTTTTTAACCGATCCGCAGAGGTTTGGTTCAGCAATGCAAAAATCCTTTCCGTCTCAGTCTGTCAATCTGGTTCCGCACACAGTACAACCAACCGGCAACCATCGTACCTTATCAAATCACACCGGCTTGTCTCAATACGTCAGGTCCTCCTCGGCCACCCACCGGTATACCGCTAGCAGGATCCGGGTGACCGGCAATGTGAGCAACATATTTCCCAGGCAATACAACAACGTGTCCTGCATATACAGCGATACAACCGTTTTGCCAAAGCCTCCCAGCCACAGTACCGGTATCGCATATAAAATACGCAGCAGCAAACTGAGGCCCCCGACGATCAGCACATGATAACCGTAATTGTTTTTGAAGATCATTTCCTTGATGCTTCCGATGCCGTATCCAGCCAGACCCCGGGTCAGCAGATAAAAACCGAACACAGCCGGCGAAGAAATATCCTGCAACAGCCCAAAGGCAAGCCCGCAGAACAGGCCAGCCCGGGCGCCGTAAAACAACCCGATACTATAAATAAAAAGCAAGGGCAAATCAAAAAACAAATTGCCCCCGAAACACCCCAAAGAAGTCGTCTGCAACACCAGTACAACAAACGCTGCGGCGATCCACGACCACGCCCTCATGGTTTTGCCTCCCCGGCTTCTTCCGCTATTTCCTTTTCGATACGCCGCTTCACATCTTCCTGTAAAATCACAAACACCCTGTCCGGATGCGCTAAGTCCGCTGCCGGTTCAATCTGTGCCAGTTGCTGCAAACCGGTCACGTCCGCTTCCACCCGGCTGACCGTACCGATAAACAACCCTGCCGGATACTTACCGCCAAGGCCACTGGTCACCAGCATGTCTCCGGCTTTCACATCGTCATCCCGGCCAAAATACTCCGCCTGCAGCAGGGAACGGTTCGGCCCCAGGCCCGTCAGCACACCCACTGCCCGGGATTCCTTTCGCAGTACCTTAACCCCCATTCGGGACCGGTTTGCCGAGATCAGCATAAACCGGCTATAGTTCCGGTACACCTGGTCTACCACGCCTGCCACGCCTTCGCTGGTGGTCACCACCATATCGGGGCGGACCCCGTCAGTACTGCCTTTATCCAAAAAGAAAAACTCGTGCAGATCACCCAGACCCATGCCCACAACGCGGGCCGGCAGCAAGGTCAGTTCCTTCCGCTGCTGTTTATAGCCTGCCATGGCCTGCAGTTCCTTGTTTTCTGTTTCCAGCAGCTTCAACCGGTATTCCGCGCTGCGAAGGTTGTCCAGTTCTTTTTTCAGCCGGGCATTCTCCTCCTGCAGCGTAGCATTCAGCCGTTGGCTGTCACGGAAAGACGAAACCCCGTCGCTGATCTGGCGAACAATTGCATTCACAGGCAGCAATACCGTATTAACGACCGCATTCACCAGAGGAAAGCGCCACCGCTGATGCACCGCCAGGATCATGCAGGCACACAGGCCCAGTACCGCCAGTACCGTCACAAACTGCTGTTTTTTCATCATGTATCATTTCAACCAGCACACAACTTTGTAAATCCATCACGGTTCTGTGTATACGCATAGTTACACAGCCAACGCATGCTTCGGGAACTGTGCCATTATTTCACAGTTCCTTACAGCTTGCTGCTGGAAGCCATAAAACCTTTCTTATAAGTATCAATATTTTCTACGCAGATACCGGTGCCCAATACCACGCAGGCCAGTGCTTCATCGCTGACAAACACGGGCATGCCGGTCTCTTTGCTGATCAGCTTGTCAAGGTTCCGCAGCAACGAAGATCCGCCCGTCATGATAATGCCATGATCAATAATATCAGAAGCCAGTTCCGGCGGTGTCCGCTCCAGCGTATTACGCACCGCATCCACAATATTCGCCACCGGTTCCGCAATACCGGTGCAGACCTGATTGGCATTGATCATCAGATTCTTAGGCAGGCCGCTGATCAGATCCCGGCCCCGGATCTCCATCGTATCCGGATTATCCACAAACATGGCTGTACCTAACGTGATCTTGATCTGCTCTGCTGTCCGTTCGCCAATCAGCAGGCTGAAGGTCTTGCGGATATAGCGGGAAATCGCATCGTCAATGGCATCCCCGCCGGTACGGATGGAACGGGAAACTACAATACCGCCCAATGAGATGACAGCCACTTCACAGGTACCGCCGCCAATATCTACGACCATGCTTCCGGTCGCTTCCTGTACCGGAAGCCCGGCACCGATTGCCGCTGCCATGGGTTCCTCGATCAGATAAGCCTCCCTGGCCCCTGCCTGAATCGCCGCATCCACAACGGCTCGCTTCTCCACTTCCGTCACCCCGCTGGGAACCCCAACAACGATACGGGGGCGAATCAGCGAATGAAACCCGATTGCCTTATGGATAAAATATTTCAGCATAGACTGGGTAATGTCAAAGTCTGCAATAACGCCATCCTTCATGGGACGGATCGCAATAATAGTACCCGGCGTACGGCCGATCATCTGCTTGGCCTCTGCGCCAATTTCCAGTACCTCATTTGTTTCACTGTCTACCGCCACTACCGAAGGCTCGCGGATAATGATGCCTTTCCCTTTACAATGCACCAGCGTATTGGCGGTGCCAAGATCGATCCCCAGATCGTGGGAAAATCTGCCAAATATGCTAAACATGCTGCTTTCACCCCATACAATCTTCCAAAAGCCGTACAGTTCTCTGCCTTTGCGGAAAAACTGCCCGGGAACAAGTGTTATTCCGAAATGTTAACAGACCAGACTACAGATCGCCATGTTCCTTGAAACTGTAATATCTGCCGTCGCCGATCACAAGATGATCCAGCAACGGAATGCCCAGAACGATTCCTGCTTCCTCCAGTGCATTCGTAAGCTTACGGTCCTCCATACTTGGATAGGGATCGCCTGAAGGATGGTTGTGGGCTACCAGAATGCTGGCCGCGTGGGCCGTCACGGCAGGTGCGAACACTTCCCGGGGATGTACCACGGCGCTGGTCAGCGACCCTTCCGCAATCTGTTCCGTTTTTATGATCCGGTTCTTCGTATTTAACAGCAGGACCAGGAATTTCTCATGTGTTTCATTCCGTAGTCTGCCCATCAGGTATTGCGCTCCGTCACCCGGTGAGGCGATATGTTCGGATTCAATCGCTGATGCGCAGGCTATCCGCCTTCCCAGCTCCATGGCAGCTAATATGCGGGCCGCCCGGGCATTGCCAAGTCCTTTGATGTGCTGGAATTCCTGCACCCTCTGCCAGCGTGCCACCTGTCGGTACAGTCCTTCGTTACGGGTCATCTCTTCCGCAATGCGCAGCGCGGAATGCTCTTTCGTCCCGCTGCCAATCAGGACCGCCAGCAGTTCCGCATTGGATAATGCTTCCGCTCCTTTGGTACAAAGCCGCTCTCTCGGGCGATCTTCCTCGCTCATCTCTTTAATTTTAAAATCCGGCAAACTATCCACTCCTTTTATAAAAATAATATTTTAAATTGTCTGTGCAGGAACCGTTTTCATCGCGACCAGGTATCGTTTCACTTATTTAAACGGTTTTCCCGCACAGGTAACTCCCTTATCTCCCGCTATACAGGAACGATTTCGGTTTCTCCGCCATCTCTTTTGCTTCTTCTTCCACATTGATCTGGTATTCTACCGGCTCAATTTCCGCAACCGTCAGCTGTTCCTTTTTGCTGATGGCGTCGCGGCGGAAAATCTTGATATAGTTATAGGCAATAAACAGCCAGGCAAGCACACTGCCGCCCACAAAGGGCCAGAACCAGAAGTCCATATGGAAATATCCGGCCAGGGCATACCCAAAGATGCCGCCCGCCGCAAGGCACAAAATGGGAAGGGCTGCCTGGAACAGCTTGGCCTTCTTCTCGTCCACCTTGCGGTATTCAATGATTACATTGTCCCCGGGGTGGGCACTGATCGGGTTCCAGCAGTCAATATAAGCCCGCAACCCACGCTCCGTAGTCTCTTTAAAATTAACGCGAACCTTGGCGCGCTCGCCATGCGTCTCCGTTACCGTTCCTTTAATCACGTGAAAACTCCTCTCTTATGCGTACGGGTAAAAACAAAGGTATCCGATAGCAATGGCAAAAATCAGGCCATACATGGCCAGAGCCACCAACAGCCCCTGCCAGGTACGGGGATAACCGAAATTCATATATTCACCGAAAATCCCACGCCGGTTCAACAGCGTGTAATTGGTACGGCGCTTGAACCACAACGCTTTCCGCTCACTGCCAAGAAGCTTTGCCGTAATTATGAAAATGAAAAATGACAGAAAAAACACGGTAAACAGCCGGTTTGCAAACGCCTGGGTCGGCACCGTGGAAAGATCAACCATACAGAAAACTCCCATCCGCTGCCAGACTCTGGCAGCACACTATCATTTACACCTGCAAAATCCAGTAAAACATTAAAACTCAAGATACTTGTCCGGCATTAACCGCACCAGTTCTTTCAAGAACTCATCACTGCAGCAGAAGATGACCGCTGCAAGCCCTTTTCCTTCCTTAAACGCCAAAATACGGGTAGGATTCGCATCCGCCATATTGTACCGGTGGATGTAATGCTTGATCCGGGTCCGGCGGAAAAAGTCGTGCCGGTAATGCTGGGCAAAGCTTTCCGTCCTGGTCAGGTCCACTTTGTAGCTTCCCTGCTTCCATAAACCGATGGTCACAATCTCCAGTTCATTCTGGCGCAGGATGATCTCATAACGGTAATATAC
>DOSQ01000007.1:477-1559 GCA_003512125.1 Acidaminococcaceae bacterium | reverse complement strand
ATGCCGGTACTGTTAAAACGGAACCCTTCATAGGCCCAGCTGCAGCAGATTGCCAGCAACGCCATATACGCCAGCCCCATTTTGCCGCTGCCCCGGGTCGTGGTTTCCCGACAGATTTCCTTATTCTTCAAAAAACTCCCTCCAATACGTGTGAACGTTTCAGCGAGACACACTGATTCATCTTAAAATTTGCCATATTATTATAACAGAAATGAAATAAAAAAGATAGAGGAAGAAGCAGAATTCATTTTATATTTTACAACTCCGTAAACATTTAAACCAAAAAACTTAAAAGGGACTGCAACAATTGTTACAGCCCCTTAAATATCAATATTACTATTCAGTTAAATCCTAACTGCTGACCAGTTAAATCTGTCAGCCAACGTTACAGGATTCAATTAGAACGTTACAGCCAGCTGGCTCCACAGGGTCTTGGCTTTAATGTCGGTTTCCTTGCCCTTCAGGTCAAAGTATTCAACAGTAGCAACCATGTTCTTGGCAAGGGTTACATCGCCTGCAATGCTCCAGCCTTTAAAGCCTTCGTCTAAAAACGCCATAGCGTCGCCATCCATGGTATGGGCAATAAAGGTGCCTACACCCTGGTTATAATATTTACCGGTTAAGCCCCAGGAACCTACTTTATCTGCAGCCGCTCCGCCGTAAGTTGCAGTAACAACAACGCCTTTCGTAGAAGCATTTGGGTTAACAGCAAAACCATCTACATCAGATTTCAGGAAAATTGCGCCCAGGGATGCATTGCCGAAATCATATTTTGCCTGAACGCTCCAAACTCCATTGTCATCAAGTGCACCACTGAAATCCGCCAGCTTAGCGTTCTTAGCATCATATATGGTCGCATCTTTGAATTTATCATAGGCTGCATTCAGAGATAACTTACCCACTTCGTAACCAATGTTTGCGCCATAGAATTTGTCATAGCTAACCCAGTCCGGAGAAAGCAATCCGCTTGAAACGTCGATTCCGTCAGCCGGTTTGCCGTAGTAAGCGCCAAATTTCAGTTTTTTGCCATATTCAATCTTAACGCCATCCATACGGGTATCATACAGGTTGGCATCGCCCAG
>DOSQ01000007.1:0-419 GCA_003512125.1 Acidaminococcaceae bacterium | reverse complement strand
TGGAAGTCATGACGGCCGGCAGTAACCTGCAATCCGCCCAGACGGCCTTCGATGTATGCACGCTGGAAATTGGTACCTTCGTCGCCGGCATTATTGGACAGGTCCTGCCAGTTCTGCAGCATACCAACATAATTCCAGTTGTCATTTACTTTGCCGTTAAACCAGATACGGGAACGCAGTGCAGTGCCGTAAGTTTTCTGGCCGTCAAACTTATCAGATACATAATGATAACGGAACTGGCCGGTGATCTTTACGTTGTCAGCTTTCTTTTCCAAAGCGGCTACGCGAACGCCCAGCGCATCCAGTTCGTCTGCAAATTCAGCAGCCAGTTTGTCGGTGTTGGCACCTTTGGCCATTGCTTTCGCTACGATCTGAGCCATTTCAAAACGGGTCATCAGGCGGTCGCCACGGAAGGTGTC
>DOSQ01000012.1 GCA_003512125.1 Acidaminococcaceae bacterium | reverse complement strand
CTCATAGGCAGGCCTAACGTAGGGAAATCTTCCATCTTCAATGCGCTTGTCGGGGAAGAACGTTCCATCGTCAGCGACCAGGCCGGAACGACCCGCGACGCGATCGATACGCCGGTCGTAAAGGACGGGCAGCGTTATCTTTTCATCGATACGGCCGGAATGAGGCGTAAGGGAAAAATCGAAGAGCTGATTGAGAAATACAGTATCGTCCGTTCCCTTCGTGCCGTGGACCGTTCTGACGTTGTGCTGATGGTGATCGACGCGGTAGAAGGCGTCACCGAACAGGATAAAAAAATCGTCGGCTACGCGCACGATGCAGGAAAAGGCATCGTCCTTGTAGTCAACAAATGGGATCTGTATAAAAAGGATACGGATTCTACGCTGCGCTATACGGAAGAATTACGGAAAGAACTTGTTTTTCTGCAGTACGCGCCGGTTGTGTATGTTTCGGCCGTAACCATGCAGCGCATCCACAGGCTCCCCGAAGTGATCAAATATGTGGCGGAACAGAACGCCATGCGTATCTCCACGTCCGTCATCAACCAGATCATCGAAGACGCCTGCGCCATCAACCCGCCGCCTACCGACAAAGGTCGCCAGCTGAAGATTTATTTTGTAACACAGGTAAAAATCAAACCGCCGACCTTTGTGCTGTTTGTCAACAATCCGGAGATCATGCATTTTTCCTATCAGCGTTATCTGGAAAACAAATTGCGGGAGGCCTTTGGATTTGAAGGCACGCCGATCCAGATGATTATCCGCGCAAAGAATGAAGAGGACTTGTAATATGAACTATTTGTTAGGCGCCGGCGGTTTCCTGCTGGGATATGTGTTTGGTTCCATACCCTGCGGATTGTGGCTGGTGCGGGCCTTTCACGGCATCGATATCCGTGACTACGGAAGCGGCAACATCGGAACTACGAACGTATTCCGTACGGTAGGACCGAAAACAGCTGCGGCGGTGCTGGCAGGCGATATGCTGAAAGGTATTCTGGCATTGTATATCATATCGCGGTTTACCGATGACCCGGCTGTCGTGGCGGTTACTGCATTAGGCGCTTTGCTGGGGCACAACTATTCACTCTTTCTCGGCTTCAAGGGCGGGAAGGGGGTCGCTACCGGCCTGGGGCTGTTCCTGTATATGCTTCCCTGGGGCGCAGCGGCTGGCTTTGGCATCTGGGCCGTTATTGTCCTGATTACCCGCTATGTATCATTAGGCTCTGTCATCGCTGCGATAGTGGCCGCTGCAACGGGCTGGTATCTGCAATACCCGGTTCCCTATGCGGTGTTCGGAACCATGGCCTGCCTGTTTGTCGTTATCCGCCATAAGGACAATATCATACGGCTGATGAACGGAACGGAAAGTAAAATCAAACCGGGCCATCTGAATGATAAACAATGAGCATTCCGTTATGACAGGATTTTCGGTTTTAAACCGGCATTCCGGCTAAAAACGTTTGCAATATATAAAACGTTCGCAATATATAACACTATTATTTGTAAAAGGAGTCAGGGATTATGGCACGTACAAAGATTGCAGATTTAAATTCCTTAGAAAGTAAACCCGGTTATGAAAAAACTTCTTTCTATCTTGTAAAAGAAGATATTTTACCGGAAGCAATCAAGAAGACGATCAAGGTTAAAGAAATCCTGAAGCGGGGCGAAGTCAGGACTATCAACCAGGCGGTAGAACTGATGGGACTGAGCCGCAGCGCCTATTATAAATACAAAGACTATGTGTTTCCGTTTTACGAAGCAAGCAAAGATAAAATTATCACACTGTCCCTGCTGCTGGAACACAAACCCGGAGTCCTCTCACGTGTGCTGAACCTGATTGCAACCGATTCGGGAAGCATCATGACCATCAACCAGGGCATCCCCCTGCAGGGTGTTGCCAACACCACGATTTCAATTGAAACGAAAAATATGACCGTGGACCTGGAGGCATTACTGGACAAACTTCGCATGATAGACGGGGTAAAACGGCTGGAAGTACTGGGACAGGTGTAAGATTTTCTTTGCATAAAAACTGTAACCGTGTGTCCATCTAAAGATGTAATGAATCTTGTTTTATGAGGGAGAAAAAATTATGGAGAAGACAGTGAAAATCGGCCTGCTGGGCTGCGGAACCGTAGGAGGCGGCGTAATCATCGTTTTAAACGAAAACAGGGAAGATATTGCCAAAAAAGCAGGGTGCGCGATCGAAGTAAAAACGGTTCTTATACGGGACAAAACGAAACTGAAACCGGAAATTGAAAAATATAATATCGGTTATACGGACAACCTTGACGATATTTTAAATGATCCGGAAATTGATATCGTTGTAGAACTGATCGGACGTGTGCATCCGGCCAAAGAATACATTGAAGCGGCATTGAACCACGGAAAACATGTGATAACCGCCAACAAAGACGTGCTGGCTGAATACGGCAAGTCGCTGTTCGCTCTGGCAGCTGAAAAGAAAGCAGATTTCCAGTTTGAAGGAGCGGTAGGGGGAGGCATCCCCATCATCCGTCCTTTGCGGTCCTGTCTGGCCTCCAATAAAATCTCCAGCATCATGGGCATTGTCAACGGAACTACCAATTATATGCTGACCCGTATGACTGACGCAGGGCTTTCGTATGAACAGGCCCTGGCAGAAGCGCAGGCAAAGGGATATGCGGAGTCCGATCCCACCGCCGACGTAGAAGGCATCGATGCAGCCCGTAAAATTACAGTGCTCGCATCGTTGGCATTTAACACAGGCCTTACACTGAAAGATGTGCACATCGAAGGGATCGATACGATCGACGCCTGCGATATCAGCTATGCGCGGGAGCTCGGCTATGTAGTAAAGTTGCTGGGGGTTGCAAAGAACGATCCGGAAAACGGTATTACTGCCAACGTATACCCGGTCATGCTGCCGAAGAATCATCCGCTGGCCAGCGTAAACGATGTATATAATGCAATCTATGTCAACGGCGATGCAGTAGGCGACGCGATGTTTATGGGCCGGGGCGCCGGAAGGCTTCCGACCGCCAGCGCGGTCTGCGGCGACATCATCGACACCGCGCGCAATATTTGCAGCAATTCCTGCGGCCGTATTAAAGGAAATCTTTTTGAGAAGAAGAAAATGTGCCCGGCCGATAAAGAAATGGCGCCCTGCTATTTCCGTTTGCTGGTTACCGACCGGCCCGGCGTTCTGGCAGCGATTGCCTCTACCTTTGCAGCACAGCAGATGAGCATTGCGTCCGTAATTCAGAAAAATGTAATCGAAAACGGGCTGGCTGAACTGATCATCATTACGTATAAAGTAAGCAGGCTGAGCCTTGAACTTTCACTGCGTACCCTGCAGGTACTGCCTGTTGTGAAAAAGGTTTGCAGCGTGCTGAGGGTGGAAGACCAGAACCTGTGATCATAGAACGGAGTGAACCATGAAAAAATCTGTAACCGTCCGGGTACCGGCCACCTCCGCAAACTGCGGTCCCGGGTTTGACAGCCTGGGTTTGGCATTAACGTTATATAATGAATTCACCTTTCGTATTTCCGATGAAGTTTTCGGTTTCTCTCTGGATGTGGAAGGAGAAGGAAAGGACTGCTTTTACGCTTCCGGGCGTAATATGGCGTTTTCTTCATTTCTTGCCGTTTGGAACAGGCTGACAGACCATAAACGTATTGGCATTGCGATCCATATGAAAAACCAGGTGCCGAAAAGCCGGGGCCTGGGAAGCAGTTCCACAGCCATCGTCGCAGGGGTGACCGCTGCCAGTATTTTAAGCGGCGCCAACCTTTCCCAGGATGAAATTTTACAGGAAGCGAACCGGCTGGAAGGACATCCCGATAATGTAGCTCCTGCCATTTACGGGGGGTTTACGATCAGTTTTCAGGAAGACGGTGTGGCCCACACGCTGCGAACCGTTCCGAAAATGCCGTTACAGTTCATCGCCGTTGTACCGGATATGCAACTGTCCACCCATCTGGCGCGGGCGGCCATTCCAAAGGAAATCGCCCATCCGGATGCCGTATTTAACGCTTCAAGAACTGCACTGCTGACGGCAGCCCTGCTGGAAAACCGGCCGGAACTTTTGCAATATGCGCTGGAAGATAAACTGCACCAGCCGTATCGCGCAAAACTGATTCCGGGATTTCATGAAGTGTTTGCCGCGGGCAAGGCAACGGGGGCCTATCAATGTATCATCAGCGGTTCCGGTTCCACGCTTCTGGCATACGCTTCACCGGAAAAAGACGGGGACGTTATTGGCAAAGCCATGGTAGACGCCTTCGCTTCCTGCGGACAGACAGCAGTCTATCACATCCTGCAATTGAACACGAAAGGAACGGAAGTATTAAATATTGAAATATAAAGAAAAAACAGTTGACAGAAACGCGTTTCTATACTAAAATATCCTATGTATTCGGGGCGTGGCTCAGCTTGGTAGAGCGCTTCCTTGGGGTGGAAGAGGTCGCTAGTTCAAATCTAGTCGCTCCGACCAATTAAAAAAAGACGGGAATCCGCACAGTAAGCGGGTTCCCGAATTTTTTTATATTTAACTTCAATTTGGACAATTTATTTACGATTTTATTTCGATTATACCTTAAAAGTCTATGGCGTACCAAATTTCGTACTTTTTTTGTGCGAAACTACGCATGGTTACTCATGGAAGTGATGAAGATAGCCGGAGCTGTAAAGATATAGGTGCCGGCTGTTCTTTAACTTATTTTGGCTGGATGGTATAATATCAACAAAACAGGACAGGGGAACGGTGTGATGGCTTTTTATGTTTATATGTTGAAGTGTGCTGATGGAACTCTATATACGGGTTATACGGACGATCTGGATAAACGGCTGGCAGCCCACAACGCGGGGGAAGGCGCTAAATACACGCGTTCCCGGCGGCCTTGCACTTTGGTGTATGTAGAAACCTTTGACTCGAAGCATGATGCCTTGAGCCGTGAGTGGCATATCAAGCACACCATGAGCCGGGAGGACAAGCTGAAGCTGATGGAACCTCATATAAGCAACTGATTTTAAAAATATACATGCAAATAGGAAGAAATAATTAATTATAATTTGCTTTTTCTTACCTGCATCGTTCTGCCGGCAGCCTATATGTGCTGGCGCATGCTGCAGCAAAACGATTCTCCCTCTGTTCTGAACGGCTTGTGCAGTGACGAAACTCCCGACTTGCTGATCCATGTCATGGCAGGCTGCAAGTTCAGCCCCGCGACGCTTTACAAAGCCCGGGAATGGTTTGTGGACTGGTGCGGAGATACTGCCATTGCCTTTGATCTGCCCGCGTATCTGGAAAAATATGAGGAACTGGCCGACTACGAAAAGAATTTCATCGAAATCTATAACCTGTACGCGGACGAGCTGGGGCTCAGCCGGTTCCGGCTTCCGGACGGTCCCTGCTTCTGCGGCAGCGGGAA
>DOSQ01000074.1 GCA_003512125.1 Acidaminococcaceae bacterium | reverse complement strand
CTGCCATTTTCCCGCCGCCTTCCGCAGTCATACCGATACAGGAGATTCCTTTTGTCTTTGCTTCTTCGACAGCCAAAAGCACATTTCTGCTGTTGCCTGATGTGGAAATTCCAATCAGTACATCCCCAGCTTCTCCTAATGCCTGCACCTGACGGGCAAATACGGTATCATAGCCGTAATCATTGGCAACAGCCGTAAGAATGGATGTATCCACAGTCAATGCAACCGCCGACAACCCTTTCCGTTCCTTTTGGAACCGCCCAACAAATTCTGCTGCCAGATGCTGGCTGTCTGCAGCACTGCCCCCGTTACCGCAGAAAAGCACCTTATGGCCTTCTTTCAAGGCCTTTTCTACGATTTCAGCGCATTTTTCCAATTTTTCAGGTAAATCAGAAGCTATTAACTTTTGCAACACTTCCATATGATCTTTTAAACGTTGCCTGATAATAGTATTCATCCTGCCTCTCTTTCTGCGGGTCACATGCAATTATATATCATTTACCAGTTAAGGAACTCAAACTTTACCGTCCATTTATTGTCTTTATTATAGTGTTTCTTCTGATAAGAAACTGAAAGCACTTCACAGCAGAACCTATGTACCCAGGAAAATGTCGTCGAATAATTACCATGGGTATTCAGACCGGAATCCCTTGTATCTGAATCCAGATTGCGGCGGTTCACAATAGAAAACGTATTGTGTTTGTCCGGCGACCAGGAAATCCCGTTACGCCATTCTTCTCCAAAGCTGGGTTGCCCTTTACTGAAGTTAAAGCTGGTTTTATGTTCTTTATGGTAGGTAGTCCAGATATTCCATTTATCAGAAAAACGATATCCTATCGTAGCGTGGAGAATATTGGTATCCAACCCTTTTCCATACGTTTTGGTTCTTGAATTAGCTGCATAACTTTCATTGACCCATTTATGTCCGACCATTAAATCGGTATACAATTTTTGCCCGCCAAGAGGATAGAAGCGGTCATGACGCAACAAAATAACCTTTTCTGTGTGTCGGCTGGACCAGTCTCTATGGGTATATTTCCATCTACCCTGAGTAATATATCCCTCGTAAGATAACGGGAGCTTCGGGGAAATGCGATGAGGTTTTAAGAACAGACCCCAGTCCATCTTTTTACGCAGCCAAATGCCTTCATCAATGTCATCATTATCCGAATCATAAACATAGCCATGATGCAGGCGCACATAAAAATCATGCTCATCGTGCCGGAGCTCATAAAACGGTTTGTATTTCGATTTTGTATAATACACCTGCTCCATCGAAAATTTGGTAGGATTTTTAAGCAACGGATTGCCTATGGGCTGTTCATACTCCAGTGAAACATAAAAACCCTTGTCATCGTCCCATCCTGCACGAGGCATAAGCCGGTTATTGGATTCCTGAAAATCGTTGATCCAGACATCCCGGGAGTAGATATGCTTCCCTTTTGCAAAGACCTGTACCCCTCTCGCAATAATACGCTGATTGGGTATGATTGTGATTGTTTTTGCTTTAACCGATAAACAGGAGGAATGGCGGATTGCCGGACATCTTGTAGTCATACCTCCCTGGTCGATAACCAGCATGCCGTTTTCTATAACCCCGTGAGGCGCTTCATAATAATCCTTTTTGTCATTAGCTCCGCCTTTACTTGCGGCACCTTTTAAGTGGAGCAGTTCCCCGGTTTCTTTATTAAAATTATAGTGGGCCCAATGGGCATATACTGTATTTGTCGGCTCCTTCATGGTGCCGCCCTCCAGCAACCAGATGTCTCCCGTTTTTTCATTTCCGACTGCTTTAGTTGAAAACATCTCTGAAGGACCCTGGGTCACTTTAACATTGCCCTCAATAATAAAATCCCCACTCTCCGTATCATACTGTGCATCCTCACCGGTTATAATCAGCGGGAATTTTTTCGAGTTCGGATTTTGGGTTTCTGTCCCGGGCACTACAGCGCTATTATCTGATAAAATCGTATTTTGCGATAGGGCTGGTTTTATCTCCGTATTCCCGTTGTTTGTACCCTGTACGGCGGTACCTGATTCCAAACTACCGGAAGGTTCCGCTGACTTTTCGCCGGAAAACTCTGCGAGCAATCTGCGGAATGGCGCCGTCAGCCTTGTATCTGTGGATTCCGTATTTTTCTTTTCCGAAGATCCAGAAACATTTTTATTCGCATCAACATTCTGACTGGCTTCATCTAAAGTATTTTTATTTTCTGGCAGGGCTGCAATCTGCCTGCGGGCCTGATACTCAAAACCGGGAAACGTTGTTTGAAGTTCCGGCTCAAAATTATCATCTGTCTGTTCAAGCTCAGTTTCCGCATGTTTTTCCGCTTCAGCTATCGCACGCTGTTCACGTTCGGAAACAGCCGGGCTCTGAGCCTGTGCATCCAATTTGTCTTTTCTCTCTTCGGGAAGCTGTTCAACTGACTGTCCGGACACAGGAAATGCAGCTGCATTTGTCAAATCCGTTTTTCTTGCAGAATCAGCCTTTCCTGGCACTGTACCCTGATGCATATTTCCCGCAGTTTCAGCAAACAGATCACTGTCATCCGTTGCTTTCGGGGTCCTGTAATCATTTACAATAACAGGTCTTGGCCGGGACAAGGGTGATTCATATCTGGCATCACTATTATATTCATCAGGCATTCCTTCTCTGTCTGCATAAACTGGCAACGCTACAGTCATGCTGGCAAGTAAAACAGAAGCTATTAGCCGTTTATTCATGGAGTCCTCCATTGTTAAATAAATATCCAGTAAACATTATATCACATAATGAAAAAAAAATACCAGCGTAAATTCCGTTACGCTGGTATTTTTTTGATTTATTTCAGTTTCAACTAAAAAGATTCAAAGATACCGTCAAACCGTTTATTCATTCTGACTTCCGGAAGCTGCCTCCTGATAGACGATTCCGCTGATAGTCTGATCCTGGACGACCTGTACATAGGTTGTGGATCCTTCCGGAATAACAATAGACTGTCCCGTAACAAATGCTCCGCCAATTGCACCAATCGGTCCCAGAACGATCATACCACCTATAGTCGCCCCGGCTGCACCTGCCGCGGTTTTCGCTTCCTGCTTGGCAAGTTTGCCAATGTAAATCGGAACCTGATTCCCATCCACAGCGAATACATGGCTGAATTTCACGTCAATCCGGGCATCCCGTCCGAAACTGCGAGGCTGTACAACTTTAGAAACTTCCGCCACACCGGTTGCGCCTTTAGACAGTACCAGCACATCATTCACATACAGATTATCCGCCACCTTAAACGATACCGGATCCCCA
>DOSQ01000101.1:2929-3581 GCA_003512125.1 Acidaminococcaceae bacterium | reverse complement strand
GGATGGCCTCGCCCCGGATGCCGATTTTATCCTGTTCCGGAATCCCCACTTCCGGGCTGTGGATGCCGTAGCCCTCCGCGATGCGGATCTGGCTTTGCACGATATCAATGCCCGTAATGGCTTCTGTTACTGTATGTTCCACCTGGATACGGGGGTTTACTTCAATAAAATAGAACTCGTCATCGGCAGTGGCCAGAAACTCCACGGTGCCGGCACTGATGTAGTCCACATTTTTCATCAGCTTCACAGCCGCGTCGCAGATCCGTTTCCGCAATTCCGGCTTCACAAAGGTGGCCGGCGCCATCTCCACCACTTTCTGGTGGCGGCGCTGCACGGAGCAGTCGCGCTCGTACAGGTGCACGATCTCACCCTGTTCGTCGCCCAGAATCTGCACTTCAATATGTTTCGGGTCTTTCAGATATTTTTCCAGATAAATTTCATCGTTGCCAAAGGCTTTCAGCGCTTCGGACTTGGCCAGCGCATAGGCGGTTTCCACTTCCTCCGGAGAGTTGACCGCACGCATGCCGCGGCCGCCGCCGCCGTTGACCGCCTTGATCAGGAGCGGATAGCCGTGCTTTTCCCCAAACTCCCGGACTTCTTCCACAGAAGAAATGGGGCCGTCGCTGCCGGGGATCATGGGAATCTCCGCCAG
>DOSQ01000101.1:0-2807 GCA_003512125.1 Acidaminococcaceae bacterium | reverse complement strand
CCGATAAAGATAAAGCCTTCTTCCGCACAGCGCTTGGCCAGCTCGGCGTTTTCCGACAGGAAGCCGTAACCGGGATGGATGGCATCCACATCGTGTTCATGGGCGATCCTCATAATATCTTCAATATCCAGATAGGCTTCCACCGGGCCTTTGCCCCGGCCTACCAGATAGGCTTCATCGGCTTTATTGCGATGGAGGGACAGGGTATCCTCTTTGGAAAAAATCGCTATGGTACGAATTCCCAGTTCATTGCAGGCACGGAACACGCGGATGGCGATCTCGCCCCGGTTGGCAACTAAAACCGTCTTAATTTTTCTCATCTTGTCTCCTCCTTGGAATGTAAAGGCTTTCGGGAAAAAACCGGCGGAACAGGAAGCGCGTGTCCAATCGCGCCAAAGGATAAAACCGGCGTCCCTAAGATATGTGGCTTTATTGTATTATATGAGGTTTACAAATTCAACTATTCAGCGCCATGTATACATTATTCTTGTAATGTGCTATAATGTAGGGCACGAAAAACACATTTCATTTACAAACTGATTACATCAGACTTCCTGCGAAACTGCTTTTCTGCGGGAAACTGCCTCCGAGGTTACCATGTCTTCTGATAATAAAGTTACCAATACCAATACCAATTACAACAGCCTCTTCCTGTTCGTCGTCGACCACCTCGACAGCAAAGGAAACTATGACGGTTCCCCCCTGCCTGACAATCTGATGCGGGAGTATACCTACGGCGCCGAGGACGCCGCCATGTTCCATCCCAAAACCGATGAAAGTACCATGGAAGAAGCCAAAGATATCTATCTGCTGCTGAAAGAATGGCTGAAGAACCCCACACAGAAAACCAAGAACAATCTGTATGAGAAAATCTATACTACCCCCCTGATCACGGTGTTCTTTGCCCTGGCCGGTCAGCTGCGGGGAGAAAAGCTCAGCTATGACCTGCTGCATCTGGCCCAGGAGTGGTTCTACACCGCCAAAGACCGGGAAGCCGTCAAGTTTGTCTACCTGATCTGCGGCCTCATCGGGCTGGACCAGGTACGCAAATCTTTTTCGGAACACCTGTACAACGACCTTTTTACCATGGCCCGCTGTGAGGAGTTTACCATTTTCCTGTGCATGGCCTGCCAATTAAGTGAAATCCATCCTCAGAAAGAACTTTGGTTCCTGGCCCGTCACACACAGGGCTGGGGTAAGGCCGTCACACTGCTGCTGCTGGAGTACCGCACCCCCGCCCAGCGACTCTGGCTGCTGAAAAAGGGGCTGGATCTGCGCATCTTCTGGCCGCCCCTGGCGCCGGTCATTATCAAGGAAAGCGGCCTGGAGCAGATGCTTCAGGAAAAGGAAATTACGGAAGACATTTATCTGGCGGCTGCCAACGTCATCATCACTTACATGATCTTCCTCGTTCCCAACCAGGACCCGGCAGGGAATCCTTTTGAAAATTCCCTGATGATGCCGGTACGTATCGCACTGGAGCCCTTGCTGCGTGACTTCCTGCGCCATGCGGAGACGTATGGTAAAACGCCGAAAAACCTGCTGACCATCTTTGCCATTAAAGACCGGCTGGAATTGATGGCGACGGAAAAAGCGGGCACAGCTCTCAGTGCTAATGCCGCCCAGCTCCTGATCGGCCAGTGCGACGCCCTCATTTATTGCAAGGACTGGGAACCGGAGATCCGGGCTTCCCTGTTTGACAACAGCGGCAGGCTGAATTCGGAAATCGTGGACTTCGCCGCTGACCTGGACATCGACATCTGGCCGGACGTCATTAAATTTTACAATGACCATCCGAAAGATCACACGGCCCTCCGTTATCTGATGTTTGCAGATGCAGGCGGAGACGAGAAACGTGTCGACACCCGGCGGCACCTGTTCCTTGACTGTGCGGAAGCCCATCTGCGCCAGTATATGGAAGAAGAAGACCTGCTGGTCAATTTTGCCCATTACCTGAAGGATTACCCCGGAGAAGGGGAATCGTTGCTGCAGGCCTGTCTCACTTCTATTTATGAGCACGCCATCGGCATGGCGGCCCTGTCTGTATCTACCTGGCCCCGGGATAAGGTTCCCGTAAAATTGAAAAAGGCCGTGATCCAGGCTATGCAGCTGAACCAGAACCCGTTCATCGGGCTGGTGCTGCAGTCCATCATCGATGAGCGGGTCGCAGCGCCAGTAGATTTTGATTATGGGGATTTGTAAGAAAGTTACCTCGTTAAAATAGTAAAGAGTTGGTTACAAATTGCAACCAACATAAAAATAAAGCTGCAAGGAAACGGCATCGCAAAACCGGGAACGGTTGCTTCCCTGCTTAATATAAAATAGCGCCACCGCTTGATAACAAGGGTGACGCTATTTTTATTATAATATTAAATTCTTAATCTTTCCCTTTATTCCGTCCACTCCGTATGGAAACTGCCTTCTTTGTCTACCCTCTGGTACGTATGGGCGCCGAAGTAATCCCGCTGGGCCTGTAACATGTTGGCATTGCCGTTAGCGGTGCGGTAGGCGTCAAAGTAAGACAAAGCGCTGCTCAGCGCTACCACAGACACGCCCCGTTCCGCCGCCAGAGCCACCACACGGCCCCAGCCTGCACGGGCTTTTTTCAGGGCTTCCGCAAAGAAGTCACTGAACAGCAGGTTCTTCATGCCCGCCTGTTTCGCGAAGCTGTCGCTGACGTCATCCAGGAAACGGGCCCGGATAATACAGCCGTTCCGCCAAATCTTGGAAATTTTATCCATCTGCAGATCCCAGCCGTATGTCTCGCTGGCAGTTCCCAGCAGGTTGAAGCCCTGGGCATAGGCGCA
>DOSQ01000196.1:783-4106 GCA_003512125.1 Acidaminococcaceae bacterium | reverse complement strand
CTTTAGCCATAATTCTGTTCCTCTTGTACCGGTATCATGTTTTCCGTTTCAGCCTCTTTCAGACGGGAAAAACTGAAGTCCCCGCCCATCACATCAATCAGAATTTCATCTCCGGCGGTAAAGGTTCTTTCCAGATACAGGTCGGCCAGTTTATCCTCAATTTCTTTTTGCAGAGCCCGGCGCAACGGACGGGCCCCATAGCGGACATCCATCCCGGCCTGCAGCAGTTTATCCCTGGCAGCAGCCGTCATACGCAGGTTCATCCCGGTATCCTGCAGCCGTTTCCTTAGTTCATCCAGCATTCTGTCCACGATCAGTGCCAGTTCTTTCTTGCCCAGCGGGTCAAAGACTACGATCTCATCCAGCCGGTTTAAAAACTCCGGACGGAAAATATCTTTAATTCCCTGTAATACATTCTGTTTCTGATTGCTGACAGCGGTGTCCGCGTCTGCTGCAAACCCGAGGCTGTGTTTATCACTCATCAGCTCCGCACAGGCATTGCTGGTCATCAGAATCACACAGTTTCTGAAATCTACCGTCACGCCCTGCCCGTCAGTCAGGCGTCCGTCTTCCATGATCTGCAGAAGCAGGTTAAAGATATCAGGGTGGGCTTTTTCAATTTCATCCAGAAGTACGATGGAATAGGGCCGGTGTTTCACTGCGGAAGTCAGGCGTCCCCCCTCCTCATAGCCTACATAACCCGGAGGCGCTCCGACCAGACGGGAAGCCGTATGTTTTTCCATATATTCGCTCATGTCAAAACGCAGCAGCGCTCTCTCATCCCCAAAGAGATTTTCTGCCAGTGCTTTTGCCAGTTCCGTTTTGCCAACACCTGTAGGGCCAAGGAACAGGAACGACCCAACTGGCCTGCGCGGGTCTTTCAACCCGGCACGGGCACGCCGGACTGCCTGGGCTACGGCCTTTACCGCGGTATTCTGACCGACGATGCGCTCATGAAGGGCCTTTTCCAACTGCAGTAAGCTGCTGGATTCCGCCGCATTCAGCCGGGTAAGCGGTATATTGGTCCACTGGGAAATAATGTGGCGTACCGTATCTGCATCCACCACCGGATCCCCTGTCTCCCCGGAATAATCCCTGGTACTGTGCAGCCTGACGGATGCGCAGGCCTCATCCAATATATCAATTGCTTTGTCAGGCAGATTTCTGTCCGTAAGGTACCGGTCTGATAATTTTACAGCGGCTTCCAGCGCTTCTTCCGTCACATGGACATGATGATATCGTTCGTAGCGCCCGCACAGACGACTTAAAATCTTCAGTGCGGTTTCCGTATCCGGCGCGTCTATCCGAACCGGCTGGAACCGCCTTTCCAATGCCGCATCCTTTTCCACGCTCTTGCGGTAATCTTCCAATGTGGTAGCGCCGATTACATGAAGTTCTCCCCTCGCCAGGGCAGGCTTTATGATATTCGCAATATTCATTGTACCGTCGCCGCCGTTCATCAGCATCTGCAGTTCATCCATAAACAGAATGATACGGGGGCAGTGTTTGACAGCCTCAATAATATTCCGCAGCCGTTCTTCCAGTTCCCCCCTGTACTTGGCTCCGGCTACGACGTAGCCCAATTCAAGTGAAAAGATGATTTTATCACGTAAAAACTCCGGTACTTCCTGGTTCGCGATCCGCTGCGCCAGACCTTCGGCAATTGCCGTTTTCCCAACGCCGGACTCCCCGATCAGGACCGGATTATTCTTGGTACGGCGGCATAAGATCCGCATCACATGCTCCAGTTCCCTTTCCCGGCCAAGCATCGGATCCAGTTTATCCTGGGCAGCCAGTTCATTCAGGTTACGCCCGAATCCTTTCAGCAGTTTTAGGGCTTTCTTCATTTCCGCTTCAGCTTTTTCCTTTTTTGCCTGCGATTTGAATTTATTCTTTTCCGGCAGGGAATGAGTCTGGATAAATTCTTCATGCATCATGACCTGCACACGGTTCATATCAATATTAAAACGCGCCAGGACACGGGACGCAACACAGCCTTCCGTTGCCAGAAGTCCCAGCAGGATATGCCCTGATCCAATCAGGTACAGACCGTCCGCATCCGAAAACGATTTGGCGTAATGCAGGGCAGTTGACGCATTCTTTGTATAGGTGACAGGGTTCGCACCTTCCGCGGTTTTCCCCATCCAGGTTTCCAATTCCCCTAACAATGTGTATTTGTCTACGCCGCAACGCAGCAAAAGGTGTGCTGCCTGACTATCCGGTTCCTGCAGCATGGCCCATAAAATATGTTCCGTGCCGATTTCTTCCTGCTGGCGCTGGTTCGCCGTACGGCGCGCAGCTGCCAGGACCCTTTCCCCTAACTCGGTATAGAAATGATCTTTTTGCCCGGCTGCATCTTCATAATAATTATTTTCTGCCAGTCTGCGTAACGGCTTGAAAATTTCTTCCAGTATATTGCGGGCTCCTTCTCCTTTTTGTCCGGCTAAAACCCCTTCCGCCGCAAACTCCCGGGCGCAGGATTCACAAAGCCATTTACTGACCCTGGTATCATTGACTACACAGACTACATTTACCGTGGCTTCCCGTTTGCCACACCGTTCACATAACATCATATCCTCCCTGCCGGGAAAAACACTGTCCCGGCACACGATCCTTCACTCTGTTTTCCTTTTGTCAGCCTGCATCCACCATGCGTTGCACCGCCTGGCGGAGAACATGGCGTTTTTCCCGTTCCGGGATATCCATAATTCCCATCAGATAATGCAGCAGTTCAAATTCCCTGTCGGTCAGCATACGGTTTTCATGCCAGTAATGCAGGATTTCATCCACAGTCGGTTCCTCCTGCTGTTCTTCTACCGGCAATATCCTGACGATGCGGATAAAGCCTCCGCTGCCACGGCGTGATTCCACCAGATACCCTTTTTCCGGTGTAAAGCGCGTGCTCAATACATAACTGATCTGGGACGGCGCACATGACAACCGGTCCGCCAGTTCATTGCGCTGTACCAATACTGTATTCTTGCTCGCTGCCAGTAATTGCCCTACAATAAAGCTTTCTATCGCGTCTGCCATGTTTTTCATAATTTAACCTGCTTTCTGATTTACTGCCTGTTTGCATTTCTGGCACAGGGTAACAAATACTTTTCCCGTCCAAATTAAAATCTTTATAATCAAATTCCCAGTATATTGTTATATATGATATTATATTTGACTTTTTGACTTTACGCAAGTATCTTCCTCATAAATTCACAAACTCTTTGCAGAACTATATGAAATGTTACAAAAATGACAGATTAAAACAGACAAATAAAAAAACCAGCAGGGGAAAGACTTTGCAAAACCGTGCCCGTTTGCTATTTCAT
>DOSQ01000196.1:0-692 GCA_003512125.1 Acidaminococcaceae bacterium | reverse complement strand
CCCTCAGACAGTCTCGCCACAACGGCAAATTTCATCGTATGAAATTACGCAAACGCTCACGACGTTTTGCGCAGTTCTTCCCCCTGCTGGTTATTTCAACTTATCTTTTACAATATAACTTGTGTATCAAGTCCTTTGTTCTATATTCTAATTTATGCTTTGGCAAGCTCCGCTTTCATGATGCGCTTGTAGGCTTCCACGCCGGGCTGGTCGTAAGCATCAACGTCCGCCAGTTCCCCTTCGTAAGCAATACTGTACATCAGGAACATGAGCAGCTGTCCCACATAACGGGGTGCCAGTTCTGGCAGTACATAACGGGCGTTCAACCTTCCGTCTTCCGTCAGGGCCGTTTCGTTGGCCTTCAGCGCAGCCTGCAACAGTACATTCATTTCCTTCCCCGCATACAGCGAAAATGCTTTTTCCTGCGGGAACGGATTCGTTACGGTAATGCTTTCCGCCGGTTTGGCAACTTCCAAAAACTGAATCACTTTATTGCGCTTCCCGTCCTGATGCTGCTGGGTCATGGAATGCATATCGGTCGTGCCTACCGCTACCACCGGCGTCCTTCCGTAAAACGCAGTCTTCCCGTTGCGGTCCAGCCGTTTGCCCAGCGATTCCGCCAGCAACTGCACATACCAGGCTCCCAGGCACTGGAGCGTATCGCCGTACCCCATCAGCACTTCAATATCCGC
>DOSQ01000110.1 GCA_003512125.1 Acidaminococcaceae bacterium | reverse complement strand
TTACGCTCAGACAGGCGGGAAGGCGCAGCCGGAGCTGCGGGAAAACAGGGAAGCGCGACAGAAGACCCGCGGACGGTGGGAAACGGGTCCGCCAAGGAAAACGGGGATAATTCTGCTGTCATCGTCCGCGATGCAGGCAAACCCTGGGACGGGAAAGTAAAAAAACAGGAAGTGAAAAAAGTCCGCCGGCACAGTCCGGCGCAACTGGAAGAACTGATTGCCAGAGTGGAACTGCGGCTGCGGGAACAGGAGGCCATGTTAGGCTGGCTGGACAAACAGATATCCATTCCGGAGAACCAGCTGGACCTGGAAAAGAGCAAAGCCATGGCAGCCGAGCGGGAAGAATATGTGAAGACTATTGACGATCTGGTTCAGAAATGGGAAGAACTGCTGGAAGAACAGGATTTACTGGAACAGGAAGAACAGTAAAATGGAAATGACACACGAACAGTTTATGGAACTGGCGCTGCAGGAAGCGGAGAAAGCGGCCCAAATGGGAGAAGTACCCATCGGGGCGGTCATTGTAAAAGACGGCAAGGTCATTGCCAGAGCCCATAACATGCGGGAACAGTGGCTGGACGCTACCGCTCATGCGGAGGTCATCGCCATACGGGAAGCCTGTAAGAGATTACAGAACTGGCGTCTGACCGGCTGCACCCTGTATGTGACGGTGGAACCCTGCCCCATGTGCGCCGGTGCTATTTATAACAGCCGTGTGGACACCGTGATCTTCGGCTGCCGGGATAACCGGGCGGGCGCGGTGGAGTCCCTGTTCAACGTATTGTCCCATCCGTTGCTGAACCATCAGCCGCAGGTCATCGGCGGGATACTGGAAGACCGGTGCGCGGCGGCAGTCCGGGATTTTTTTGCGGATTGCAGGGTAAAGGAAACGCAATGTTGATGCGGTTCCATTGAATCTTGCAGATTTTCCGTGCAAAGTTCAGGAAACTGTGATATAATACATTTCAGACTTAGTAAGAAAACACTGTTGAGACAGTGTTCCCTTGCTCCCGGAGCGGTATCGAAGTGGTCATAACGAGGCGGACTCGAAATCCGTTAGCCGTCCGCGGCACGTGGGTTCGAATCCCACCCGCTCCGCCATTTATTATGATTGGCAAATTAAAACTTACGTATTGAACACTGGCGCTTCTCAGTTTTGAGAAGCGTTTTTTAGAATCCGAAGCTCGTTGGAAGTTCGACTGTGGAGAAGAAAATGTTCGGAGGGGATTTGTATGAAAACTGCAACAGAAAAGAGAAAAGATTTCCGCAAGCTGTTGTCAAAGGGAAACATCATCTGTGTTCCGGGGGTCGGCGATGCGCTGACGGCCAAAATTGCCCAGATGGCGGGAATCGAATGCCTGGCCATGGGAGGGTACAGCGTGACGGCTGTCCATCTGGCCCAGCCGGATGTAGGTCTTTTATCCGTGACAGAAATGGCCACGGCCTTAAAAGAGATCTGTGACGCCACGGATATTCCTGTCATTGCGGACGGTGACAACGGCTACGGCAATGCCCTGAACGTGATCCGTACGGAATCTGAATTTGAAAAAGCCGGCGCGGCCTGTATCTTTTTTGAAGACCAGGTGTGGCCGAAGCGCTGTGGGCATATGGATGGCAAGCAGGTGATTTCCGTGGACGAGCATGTGCAGAAGATCCGGGCGGCAGTGGAAGCCCGGGTAGATAAAGAGACTATGATCATGGCCCGGACTGACAGCCGGGCCGTCTATGGGATCGAGGATGCCATTGAACGCTGCAAACGGTATGCGGATGCCGGTGCGGAAATGCTGTTCGCGGACGGGCTCTGCACCCGGGAAGAGATAGAACGGTTCGCCAAGGAATTGAAAGGGTCCGGCGCGTATCTGGATGCCAATATGATCGAAGGGGGAAAGACCCCGATCATTCCGGCCAAAGAGCTGGAACAGATGGGCTATTCCGTGGTGTTCTGGGCCTGCAGCGCCGTATATACCGTTTCCAAAGCGCTCTACGATCTGTTCAGTGGCCTGAAGGCAAACGGAACTACGGAAGCCACCTTGGAGAATATGGTGGAATTTGGCCGTTTCAATCACTTCGTGGGCCTGGATCATTACAAGGAACTGGAACGCAGATATAAAGTAGACCGGGACGACTGAAAATGTAAAGCCGTGTACGCCTGAAACAGTGAGGATGTAACAGCGGGAACAAGACGGTAGACGCATCCGGCGGGGATGTTCGCCTGCAGCCGTGAGGTTGTAACAGCGAAGGCGCGGTTATGTGCGGGCTTTTACCGCAATGATGTCCGCTATATGGGACCTGCAAAGGACATGCGAGGTGTCCGGATGCAGGTCTTTTTTTATAAACAATCAGGTTTTGCCATGTAAATGACATATATTTTTTTTAGCATACAGGCGAAGAACAGCAGAAAAAGTGAAACACGTTTTAAAATATGGTATAATAATTATATGTAAAGCCAACTTATTTTACAGGAGAATCACTTTATTATTCTGATACAGTTCGTTGCATG
>DOSQ01000143.1 GCA_003512125.1 Acidaminococcaceae bacterium | reverse complement strand
CCGGTTTTTCAGAATAAAAGGCGCTTTTTATTGCAGATCAAATTCATTCTTTGCAATGATTTTACCAATTATCAAAATTTTGTGCAAGATAAGTTACACAATTCGCAATTTTTTGACCGGAATCATTTTCTTATGCTTCGTTATTCGGAGGCAAACCTATTAAAATTCCAGATCAGGACCAGAATCGTATTCAAAAGCCAGAAAAGGACGCCCATACGCACATTAAACAGGACATGGTCCCCGATGCCCCCGACGATAATGCCCAGACACATCAGCAGGTACCCTGCCGAAAACGCCTTCACCCACAAGAACCTGGCATTCCTGGCCAGTTTTACCGCCAGATAAAGCAGATAAAACCAGGCGCATAAAAACAGGATCAGCCCCGGCAGTCCCAGTTCCGCCGCAACATTCAAGAACAGGTTGTGGCAGTGGTACATGATGACATCCGGATTTTTAAAATAAAAATCGTATTCCGGAAACACATAGCGGTAATTATACCAGCCGATGCCCAGCGGATGATCCGCAACGATCGCCTGGGCAATTTCCAGGTAAGCAAGCCTCATGGCGGCCGAAGAATCTTCCGTTACGTGCCGGAGCGTATCCAGCCGCTGCCAGACTGCCGGGCCTGCCAGCGCAGCTCCTGCCAGCGCGACACCGCAAAGATACAGGATCCCTTTCCGGTAAAAGACCAGGACAAAGGCCAGCACTTCCGCCACCATGGCCACCCAGAAGCCCCGGGAAAACGTAAACACCTCGCAAAGGAGGACCAGCAGCAGGATGCCAAACATCTCCCAGCGTTTCCGCGATTTTTTCTCCACGCCGATGTACCCCATAATATAGGCTGCCACGATACATAAGTAGCCGGCAAAGATATTGGGATTTTCCCAGGTGGAAAAGACACGGTTCCGCAGCAGGGGATTCGCTTCCCGGTCAACCCACAGCGCATCGGTCGCGCCGCCGAAATAGTGCTGCCCGATTCCGGCCAGGACGGACACTACGGCCACCCATCCCAGGACACGCAGCATGCGCACGGGAAAAGGCTGGCGCATAAAGATCTTCCAAAACGGCAAGCCGTCTATGTAAGGAGCCGGCCTCTCAAACGGGCTTTTCCCCGCAAAACAGTTCCCGAAACGTGTGACCAGCCAGATTACGGACACATACTGCCCCACAACATAAAGGAAATTAAACGTACATTCAAGGGGTCTGGTAACCAGCGGATTGTGCAGGGAAATATAACCTGTTGCCAGAAGCAGGAGCAGACACCATTTTAACCGGCGCGGCCAGACGCGCAGCTGCGGAACATGGCGTTCCTTCCATGCAACATGCAACCCCAACAACAGCGCCAGCAAAATCACAACGCTGAGCAGGGTCTGGTCAATGGCGATACACCCTGCAATCAGCAAGAGGAACTTCTGCATCTTTCTGTATTCTTTTACCGTGACGCCTGTATCCTCACCCATCTCCGCACCTTAAACCATCCGTTTCCCCGGATTTCAAACTGCACAAAACCACAGAATGCCGCCCATTCATAATGAATCCGCTTTTATGCTTACGTTCGCCTTGAACGTCCCCACCAGATACAGGGAACCGCAGACACAGACGACACCGTCGGTTCCCGTCGCCTCACAGGCCAGCCGGTACGCCCGGCTGACTGTATCCACCGGTGTGGCGTTGCTGCCGGTCCGGGCAGCCAGGTCAGCCGCTTCCGCCGCCCGGGGCCCGTCGTCGGCCCGCACGGTGAACACCGCATCGTCCGGGCGGAACAGGATCCGGATGACTTCGTCCACGTTTTTATCGCCCATCATGCCGAAGACAAAAGCCCGTTTCCTGTCCGGATAATATGTATCCAGCGCGTTCCGCAGGGCTTCCGCCCCATTGGGATTATGGGCCCCGTCCAGAATCACATCCGGCGACGCGCTGATTTTTTCCAGTCGGCCCGGCCATTTTGTATGGGCCGCGCCCAGATGCAGATGTTCTTCTGTAATGCGCGGATCCTGCTTCGATACGATTTTTGCCGCTACAATCGCCAGGGACGCATTGACGATCTGGTGGGCACCCGGCAGCTGTATCTCGTATTCCGATGCATAGTTGGTACCGGCCTGCAGGATAAACCGCTGCCCCTCCATGGAACCGGCCAGTTCCTTTCCTTTAAAAGAGTACCCGTACACATAGATCGGGGACTGCTTTACCGCGCTCATCACCTGGATCGGTCCCAGCGCCGTGCCTTCTGCCCCGGTAACGACCGGCACCTTTTCCTTGATGATGCCGGCTTTCTGCATCGAGATCTCCTCTACCGTGCTGCCCAGGACCTTCGTATGGTCCAGCGCTACATTGGTGATGACAGAGACCAGCGGCTTGATCAGATTGGTAGAATCCCACAGACCGCCCAGACCGACTTCGATCACGGCATAATCCACCTGCTGCAGGGCAAAGTAATGAAATGCCGCCGCTGTCAGCACTTCGAACTGGGTCGGCTGCTCACAGGCACCTTTTTTTACCAGGTCATCCGCAAACTCGCGTACCGTTGTCAAAACTTTCGCGAAATCTTCATCCGAAATATCTTTTTCATTGATCTGGATGCGCTCGTTATACCGGACAAGGTGCGGGGAGGTAAACTTGCCGACCCGCAGCCCTGCTTCCAGAAAAATGGAAGAAATCATGGAAGTAACGCTGCCCTTGCCGTTAGTACCGGCCACATGGACTGTCTTTATCTGATTTTCAGGATGGCCCAGCACAAATAAAAGCTGTTGGATCCTGTCCATGCCCAGACGGATGCCAAACTGCCCCAGACTATCCAGATATGCAATACTTTCCTGATAATTCATAGTGATCACCGAAGCGCCGGCATTACGCCGGCGCTGAACCTGTTGCTGTTGTTACCCTGTCAGACCACAGTTAACGCTTTCTCATGTCCGTTCCTGTCAGATCGTTTTCAGGTAAGTCAGACGTTCTTCAATCGTCTTAATCTTGGTTGCAAACTCTTCTGCCTTGGCCTGTTCTTTTTCCACGACTTCTTTCGGCGCTTTGGCCAGGAAGCCCTGGTTCTGCAGTTTCCCGCTGACGCGCTTCATCTCTTTCTGCAGTCCTGTTAACTCTTTGTTCAGGCGGGCGGTTTCCACTTCCACATCGATCAGGCCCTTCAGCGGCAGATACACCTCCACCCCTGCGTTCACGGAAGCCATGGCATTCTCCGGTTTTGCGGCATCCAGCGGCAGCAGATCCATTTCATCCACATTGGCCAGCAGGTGGATATAGTCGGCATTTTCCCGGAACACGTCTGTCAGTTCATCCGATACCAGCAGGATGGCCGGTACTTTTTTACCCGGGTTCACATTCACCTGGGACCGCATCTCACGGATGGACCGGATGGCGTTCATGATCGCTTCCATCCCTTTTTCCGCAGCCTTGTCCTGCAGGGCGGGATCCGCTTTCGGCCAGGCGCTGACCATGATGCTTTCTCCTTCATGAGGCAGGGCCTGATAAATTTCTTCCGTAATAAACGGCATATAGGGATGCAGCAGCTTCATGGCGCCGGTCAGCACGGTCACCAGCACCTGCTGCGCGGTCGCTCTTGCTTCCTCCCCTGCTTTTCCGTACAGTCTGGGTTTGGCCAGTTCGATATACCAGTCGCAGATCTCACCCCAGATAAAATCATAAATCGTACGGCCGGCTTCGCCCAGTTCAAATTTATCCAGCAGAGAGGTCACGTCGGCAGCCACATCCTGCAGACGGGAAAGGATCCACTTGTCCGCCAGTTCATAAGGCGCCCGTTTCGCGTCAGCCTGATAGCCTTCCAGGTTCATCAGGGCGAAGCGGGAAGCGTTCCAGATCTTATTGGCAAAGTTCCGGGTAGCTTCCAGACGGCTCCAGTAGAAGCGCATATCATTGCCGGGCGTATTGCCGGTGATCAGCATAAAGCGCAGGGTATCGCAGCCATACTGCTCGATCACCTGCAGCGGATCAATACCGTTTCCCAGGGATTTGCTCATCTTGCGGCCCTGCTCGTCCCGCACCAGGCCGTGGATGAAGACCCGGTCAAAGGGAATGTCCTTCATGAATTCCATGCCCATGATCAGCATACGGGCTACCCAGAAGAAGATGATGTCGTAGCCGGTCACCAGTACGCTGGTAGGATAGAACTGTTTCAGGATCTCCGTCTTTTCCGGCCAGCCCATGATGGAGAAGGGCCAGAGGGCGGAACTGAACCAGGTGTCCAGGGCGTCTTCGTCCTGATGCACGTGGCCGCCGCACTTCGGGCATTTGTCCAGATCCGTGCGGGAGGCAATCTCCGCGCCGCAGTCGTCGCAGTACCAGACAGGAATCCGGTGGCCCCACCAGATCTGGCGGCTGATGCACCAGTCGTGCATGTTTTCCATCCAGCCGAGGTAATTCTTGGTAAAACGTTCCGGCACGAATTGGGTACGCCCGTCTTTTACGCAGTCCGTTGCGGCTTTCAGCAGCGGCTCCATCTTTACGAACCACTGGGTGGAAATCAGGGCTTCGATAGGTTCGCCGCAGCGCTGGCAATGGCCTACGGAGTGGGGGCAGTCTTCAATTTTTACCAGCAGCCCCAGCTCATCCAGGTCTTTCACAATATTTTTACGGCATTCATAGCGCTCCTGACCTTCATAGCGTCCGGACTCTTTGGTCATGATACCGTCTTTATCGATGACCACGATGGCTTCCAGGTTCTGCCGCAGGCTCATCTCATAGTCGTTGGGGTCATGGGCCGGCGTGATCTTTACCGCGCCGGTACCAAATTCCGTATCTACGTAATCATCCGCAATAATGGGAATCTCCCGGTTCATGATCGGGAGCAGGATCTTTTCGCCTACCAGCTTGCCGTACCGCTCGTCTTTGGGATTTACCGCTACCGCTGTATCGCCGGGGATTGTTTCCGGACGGGTGGTGGCGATGGTCAGGTACTCGCCTTCCCGGCCTACGATGGGATAATTGATATACCACAGATGGCCTGCGTCATCCTTGTGTTCCACTTCGATATCGCTTAACGCCGTATTGCAGTTGACGCACCAGTTGGTAATGCGGGTGCCGCGGTAGATCAGCCCTTTTTCATATAAGGAAACAAACACTTCCCGTACTGCCCGGGAGCAGCCTTCGTCCAGCGTAAAACGGATCCGGTCCCAGTCGCAGGAAATGCCCAGGCATTTCAGCTGGTCGATGATCCGGTTGCTGTACTGTTCTTTCCAGGCCCAGACCCGTTTCAGGAATTCTTCCCGGCCCAGGTCATAGCGGGTCAGGCCTTCGTTCTTTTTAATTTCTTCTTCTACTTTAATCTGGGTTGCCAGTCCGGCATGGTCGTAGCCGGGGAACCATACGGTATTGTCTCCCATCATCCGGTGCCAGCGGATCAGGATATCCTGCAGGGTGTTGTCCAGGGCATGACCCATATGCAGCTGTCCCGTAATATTGGGAGGCGGAATTACAATGGTAAACGGCTTCCTGTCCGGGTCCGGTTCCGCATGAAATAATTTGTGTTCTTCCCAGAACTGATACCATTTTTTCTCCACCGACGCGGGGTCATAGGTTTTGGGAATGTTGTGCTCTCCTGCCATGTTCTTTCCTCCTGTGAGCATATAAATATAGTTAAAATTTTTGCTTACCAGATTCAGTATAAACCTGATTGAACAGCAACTTGCTGAAAATAAAAAATCCTGTTGCAACATTGCAACAGGACGAATGACCGTGGTACCACCTGAATTCTCCGTCCATACGGTTCAGGTGAAACACAGCATCTTCATACGCAAATACGGACCGGCCGGTATTTGTGTGATGCGCTGTCCGCCTGATCATGGACAAAGCTCTTATTGATTACGTAACGTGTAACACGGAAACGCTTACCCATACAGCAGCACGAAGAAACTGATTTATGTTTCCTTCAGCAGTTGTGCCTCCACACTTCAGCGTCCCGGCTCCCGGGCTACCTTCCGGCATTCCAACCAGGCGATTTCCACCAGCCTCGCCCTCTCTTTGGATCTTTCTGCCGTACTCCTCCCGTTCCCGGCCTTTTCTTTAAAAAATTGTACTTTTTTAGTTTATCAACCTCAGGTAAGGCTGTCAAGCACTATTTTAATCCGCAGAACAAAATCTTCACAGCCGTTCGGGCGTATATGGCACAAAACAAAAAATAATTTATAAAAATTTTACATTTTTCCTGATGTATGCACCATGCGGCGAAGCCGATGCTAACTGGCGTTAGCGCATGTTAACAAGATAAAAATTCCTATTGACAAATCCGGTTCACGGCCTTACTATTGTCATTAATATCCGGAAAGGCATCTTCGTTCCACTGCCCCATGTTGCATCTGCCTGATAAGGATACACTGATGAAACGGGTTTATGACTGCACGAAGTCATCAGCGCTCTCTTATTTTCTACAGCAACGGGCAGCGTCCGGCGTACGCAGCATCATAAAACGCCCTATTATCATTTAAAGGAGTGTTTTTATGAAATCACTGCATGTTACTTCCAACCGTGAAAAGATCGCCATGCGCATTTCCTGGTACAGCATTGCGGTCAATGTATTCCTGTCCCTGGGCAAATTCGTCGCCGGTATCTTCGGGCATTCCGCAGCCATGGTCTCCGACGCCATCCATTCGGCCTCGGACGTGTTCGCAACGTTTATCGTCATGGCCGGTATCAAAATTTCCGGAAGAGCGTCGGACGACGACCATCAGTACGGCCATGAACGTCTGGAATGTGTGGCCTCCATCCTGCTCTCTGTGATCTTAGCGCTGACCGGTCTGGCTATCGGCTATGCCGGCGTCGAAAAGATCCTGAACCAGGATACCGAATCCATAGCCATTCCCACATTTCTTCCACTGGCCGCCGCCGTCATTTCCATCGTGGTGAAAGAAGCCATGTACTGGTACACCCGCCATTACGCGCTGATGCTGGAATCCGATGCGCTGATGGCAGACGCCTGGCACCACCGCAGCGATTCCCTTTCCTCCATCGGCAGCTTCATCGGTATTCTGGGCGCGCGCATGGGCTACCCCATCCTGGATCCTATCGCCAGTGTGGTGATCTGCCTGATGATCTTACAGGCAGGCTATGAAATCTTCACAGGCGCCATTGACAAAATGGTAGATAAGGCCTGCTCCAAAGAAGAGGAAGATGCCATGCGGGCCAAGGTTGCCGCTATTCCCGGCGTCAATCACATCGACCTGCTGCACACCCGCCAGTTCGGCAGCCGCATCTTTGTGGATGTGGAAGTCAGCGCCGATGATAACCTGACCCTGCTGCAATCCCACCAGATTGCGGAAGAAATCCATCACTCCATAGAGAAAGATTTCCCCAACGTCAAGCACTGCATGGTGCATATCAATCCGTTAAGCGAAGTTTCCCATGACTGCTACGAAGCAGAAACCCGCTAAAGCGGGATTCTTCCGGTATCGCACCAGTAACGTTCCTTCTATTCATGTAGTAAAACGTAAAATGTAGTAAAACATAAAAGCCTTTTCAGGCAAATAAAAAACCCGCATGGTCCAGATGCGGGTTTTTTATTTTGCAGCTGTGTCAAAAGGAGAAGGAGAAGGATGGGATTTTACCAAATGACTTGTGAATAGCAAACTAAACAATCAATAATATTTCGCCCTGCAAGTAAAAGAATAAGACCGTTTCTGCTTGCACAGGAACGGTCTCGATATCGGTCACTGGTACCTCCCCACTCTCACCTAGAAAGGCACTTCATGTCAACATCACTACCCTGTCGCTCGCAGGTTAAGCACGGATGCTTATACAGTTTATGTTCCGGTTATACGGCGACGGGATCACATCGGAATTTCACCGATTTATAAGCTGCACGAAATATTTATTTGATGGTTTAATTATAACGATTCCTATTAAGCTTGTCAAGCTATTTATTTGATATTCTTAAAAAAATGCCAAAATTTACAACAGGGAGACGCGGATCAATTGGCACTGACTACCGCGGAAGCTTCCAGAGAGGACACGACACGGTTAATAAAATCCAGCCGCATGGCCGGTTGCAACACCGAATAGGCCGTAATCTGTTCATCCGTCAGTCCCAGTTCCCTTTTAAAGTAAGCCCGTTGCGACATGGCCGCGTTCTTGCTGATCTTATCCGCTTTTGTCAGGACGACATACACCGTAAGCCCGCATGCTTTCATCCAGTTATATGCTTCCAAATCGCTGTCCATCAGGTTATGCCGTATATCGATCAGCTGGCAGACCAGGGCCACATTGGGCGCTTCTTCCAGATAGTTGCGGATAAACCCGGACCATTGCTCCTTATTCTTCTGATTTGTCCTGGCAAATCCGTAACCGGGAAGATCCACCAGATAAAACTGCTTCCTGTCTTCCACATCTTCCATTGTCCGTTTGGCATCCAGCCTGTAAAAATTCAGCGTCTGCGTCTTACCGGGGGATGAACTGACTCTGGCCAGCCCGTTCCGGCGGCAGAACGAATTGATCAGTGAAGACTTTCCAACATTGGAACGCCCGATAAATGCTACTTCAGGTAAATAAGGTTTGGGATATTGCTCCGCACGGACTGCAGATGTAACAAACTCCGCACGGATCACATCCCAGTGTCCTTTTGTCATGTATACCTCCTTATTCCGTTCCGGATCACGCCGCCGTTATGCAGCGCTCCTCATCATTTCTTTTGTGCCCGTTCCCCTATCTCTCTTGCGATAAACACACCGCTGGCGCTGGCCTGAGAGAGCCCTCTGGTAATTCCCGCCCCGTCACCGGCTGCGAACAGATTGGGTATTTTTGTTTCCAGGTGTTCGTCCAGATCCAGACGGGAACTGTAAAACTTCACTTCCACACCGTACAAAAGCGTATCCGCATTGGCCATACCCGGCGCAATCTTATCCAGCGCGTAAATCATTTCAATAATATCATCCAGCTGGCGTTTCGGCAGCACCAGGCTTAAATCCCCCGGCGTCGCATTCAGGGTGGGACGCGTGAAACTTTTGGCCAGCCGTCTCTCATTGGTGCGTCGTCCTTTGACCAGATCCCCGAAACGTTGCAGCAGGACCCCGCCGCCTAACAGATTGGAAAACGAAGCGATCCGCTTCCCATACTGATGGGGCTCTTTAAAGGGTTCCGTAAATTTATTGCTGACCAGCAGGGCAAAATTCGTGTTTTCACTCTGCCGCGCCGGATCCGCATAGCTGTGCCCGTTTACGGTAATAATTCCGTCGGTGTTTTCCGCCACCACATATCCGTTGGGGTTCATGCAGAACGTCCGCACCAGGTCATTGTACTGTTTGGTACGGTACACCAGCTTGGCCTCATATACTTCGTCCGTAATATGCTTAAACACGGCGGCGGGCACTTCCACCCGGACGCCTACATCCACCGCATTATTGGTAAAGGACAGCCCCAGCTTCCGCCCCTGTTCCGTAAACCACTCCGCGCCGGCCCGGCCCGGGGCTGCGATCAGGTACGTACTGCGCAGTTCGCCTTTCGTGGTGTCAAGGACGAATTCGTCCCCCTTCTTACAAAAGCTGTTCACTTTTGTATTGCAGAAAATATCTATTTTTTTACTGAGATCTCCATAGATATTTTCCATGATCTGCAGGTTGTTTTCCGTTCCCAGGTGACGGACCTTGCCGTTTAACAGATGCAGGTCATAGCCCAGGGCTTTACGGCCGATGCTGGAATTTTTGGTGGTAAAGGTCTCGCCGGGAGCGCCGTAACGGCAGTTGATGGAATCCACATAATCGATCAGGTCCATCACAGTCTGTTTCGGCAGATACTCCGGCAGCCAGCCGCCAAATTCGGTCGTAAAGTTATATTTGCCGTCCGAAAACGCACCGGCGCCGCCAAACCCGCGCATGATCGCACAGGGAACGCAGCGCAGACAATGGTCAGCTTTTCCTGCAGCCAGCGGGCAGTGGCGCTTTGCCACCGCGTTCCCCTCTTCCAGCATGACCACCGAAAGACCGGGAAACTTTTCACTGAATTCCCAGCAGGCAAAAATGGCAGCAGGTCCCCCGCCAATCACAGCCACATCATATTTTTTCCGCATATTACCGCCCCTCATGATTCAAACTGCAACTTATTCTTTTTTCCCGTCCAGGGGTTTTAAGGCCAGTTTTAACACTTCGTCCATATGGCTTACCGGAATAAAGTGAATATCCTTCCGGACTTTTTCCGGTAATTCCATCAGATCCTGCATATTCCGTTCCGGCAACAGCACGGTCTTCACCCCATAGCGGTGGGCCGCCAGCATTTTTTCCTTGATACCGCCCACCGGAAGCACTTTACCGGAAAGAGTGATCTCACCGGTCATCGCCAGATCGGCCTTAACCGGCCGTCCGGTCAGGGCCGATACCATGGCCGTGACCATCGTGATGCCCGCAGAAGGCCCGTCCTTGGGGATCGCGCCTTCCGGCAGATGGATATGGATATCCGTTTTATCGTAAAAATCATCTTTCAGCCCCAGCTCTTTATAACGGGACCGGATGTAGGTATAGCCGGCCCGGGCCGACTCTTTCATGACATCGCCCAGCTGGCCCGTCAGGGTCAGGCCGCCTTTGCCTTCGGCCGCCAGCACTTCCACCTTCAGCAGTTCACCGCCCACACTGGTCCAGGCAAGGCCGGTCACGATCCCCACCTCTTCCCGGGCCCGCAGGTCCGATTCCAGATAAATGCAGGGACCGAGATACTCTGTCAGGTTCTTTACCGTTATTTTGGCATCCTTTTCCTTATCCGTAACGATACGGAAGGCAACCTTGCGGCACAGTTTCGCGATCTGCCGTTCCAGGCGGCGTACCCCGGCCTCCCGGGTATAATCCCGGATCACTTTCCGGATGGCGCCAGGCGTAATGGAAAAGGTTTCTTTTGTCAGCCCGTTGGCTTCCATTTCCTTAGGCAGCAGATGCAGCTTCGCAATGTTTAACTTTTCGTCTTCCGTATAGCTGGATAATTCAATGACCTCCAGCCTGTCCAGTAACGCCGGGGGAATGGTTTCCACCGTATTCGCCGTAACGATCCAGAAGACGGAGGACATGTCAAACGGAAACTCAATAAAGTGATCGCTGAACGCGTTGTTCTGTTCCGGATCCAGCGCTTCCAGCAATGCGGACGCGGGATCGCCCCGGAAATCGCTGGCCATCTTATCCACCTCATCCAGCAAAAAGAGGGGATTCAGACAGCCTACCTTCTGCATCCCGTGGATCAGACGGCCGGGCATGGCTCCGATATACGTACGGCGATGCCCGCGGATCTCCGCTTCATCCCGCACGCCGCCCAGGGAAACGCGGGTAAATCTGCGGTTCACAGCCTCTGCGATCGAAATGGCCATGGACGTCTTGCCTACGCCGGGAGGCCCCACCAGACACAGTATGGGCGCCTTGTTGCTTTTCGCCAGCTTTTGTACGGCCAGATGTTCAAGGATACGCTCTTTGACTTTTTTCAGGCCGTAATGATGTTTATCCAAGATGCGGGCTGCTTTTTCAATATCAAACCCGTTTTTATCGTATTTTCCCCAGGGAAGATCCAGCACGGTATCCAGATAATTCCGGATCACGGTGCTTTCCGCCATCATCGGCGGCATCTTAAACAGGCGGTCCACTTCCTTGTTGAGGCCGGTTACGACCTCTTCCGGCAGGGGCAGCGATTTGATCTTCTCCCTGTATTCTTCTGCTTCCGCATGAACATCCTCAGCGTCGCCCAGCTCTTTGCTAATCACCTTCAGTTGTTCCCGCAGATAGTATTCTTTCTGATTCTGCTCAATATTCTGATGGACCTTCCGGGCAATGCTTTTTTCCAGTTCGGAAATCGTCATTTCCTTATGGAGTATCTCGTAAAGCTTTTCCAGCCGGGCTTTCACCGACACGGTCTCCAGCAGCAACTGTTTCATTTCCAGGTTGATATCCAGATATCCGGCGATCGTATCGGCCACAATGCCTGCATCCGGATTATCCTTAAAGGAAAGCAGGATCTCAGGGCTGATCTTTTTGCCCTGCAGGACCCATTTTTCAAATTCGGAAATCACCATGCGCCGTAAAGTTTCCAGCTCCAGGCCCTGCTCCGGCCGGACGTCGGTCAAAAGCGCTTTATAAGAAGCGGCCCAGCTCCCTTCCGCATCTTCCGATACCAGCTCCGCCGAAGCACGGTACAACCCTTCGACCAGGATCCGCACCGTACCTCCCGGCAATTTCAGCATCTGTTTGATTTCCGCAACCACACCCACCTTATACAGATTGTCCAGCTGCGGTTCTTCCACTTCTGATTTGATCTGGGAAACAATCAGTATTTTTTTACCGTGCCGCATAGCCACATTCACAGCATTCAACGATCTCGCCCTGGCAATGTCCAGATTCATCACCATACCGGGAAAGATCACCATGCCGCGCAGCGGCAGCAGTGGCAATATCCGGGAAAGTGTATCCAACTTATATCCTCCGTCAGGCAACGATTAATTCCGGTTCCACATGCCGACGCACCGTATCTTCGGTTACGACACATTTCACTACATCGGAGCGGGAAGGCACTTCATACATAACATCCCGCATGATCCCTTCAATAATGGCACGCAGGCCGCGGGCACCGGTCTCCCGCCGCAGCGCTTCTTCCGCGATAGCCGTCAGGGCGCCGTCTTCAAACACAAGCTCTACGTTATCCATGCTCAGGAAATGCTGGTACTGTTTGATCAGCGCATTTTTCGGCTCCTTCAGAATGCGCACCAACGCCGCTTTATCCAGTGAATCCAGGGTAACCATGACCGGAAGCCGTCCTGCAAATTCCGGGATCAGACCGAACTTCATCAGATCTTCCGGCATCACCTGTTTCAACAGGGAATCCTCCGCCTTCAGTTCCGCTTTCTGTTTAATATCCGCCCCAAAGCCCATGGCCTTGGTATCGGTACGCTCTTTAATGATGCTGTCCAGACCCGCAAAGGCGCCGCCGCAGATAAACAGGATATT
>DOSQ01000197.1 GCA_003512125.1 Acidaminococcaceae bacterium | reverse complement strand
TTCTACAAAACGGCGATACAATTCCAGCTTGTAACGGGGATTGGCAATATAGGAATCCGGAATATACGCATTCAAAGGAATTTCCAGAATCGGATCGGGCTCCCGCTCCACATCCGCAGAACTGTTCTGAAGCCGTTTGATAGTCTGCTCCAGCAAATCGCAATACGCGGCAAAACCGATACCGGCAATATATCCGTGCTGCTGCGGCCCCAGCAAGTTACCTGCGCCGCGGATTTCAAGATCCCGCATGGCTATCTTGAACCCGGCGCCCAGTTCTGTAAAATCGCGAATAGCCTGCAGCCGTTTGGATGCCACTTCGCTGAGGGACTTGTTTCGTCTGTACATAAAGTACGCATAGGCCAGACGGGAAGATCGTCCTACACGGCCCCTCATCTGGTAAAGCTGGGAAAGTCCAAAGTTTTCCGCCCCTTCCACGATGATGGTATTAGCCAGGGGCACGTCCAGTCCGTTCTCCACAATGGTAGTACACAGCAACACATCGCAGCTGCCTTCATAGAACGAAATCATAGCCTCTTCCAGCCGGTCTTCGCTCATCCGCCCATGACCGACACGCACCTGGATGCCCGGCACCAGTTTATTCAGCCGCTCTGCAATAGCAGGAAGCCCGGTGATGCGGTTATGTATATAATAAACCCGGCCGCCCCGACGCAATTCCCGTTCCAATGCTTCTTTAATCATGCCTTCGTCATATTCTGCCACGTACGTTTCCACAGGCAGACGGTCTTCCGGTGGCGATTCAATCAGACTCATATCCCGGCTGCTGACAAGGGCCATGTGCAACGTTCGTGGAATCGGCGTGGCAGACAACGCCAATACATCAATGCCCTTCTTCCACTGTTTAATCTTTTCCTTCTGGGCCACACCAAAGCGTTGCTCTTCATCAATAATCAGGAGTCCAAGGTCATGAAACACCACATCCGCCTGTAACAGCCGGTGGGTTCCAATAATCATATCAATATCGCCCTGTTCCAGTTTTTTCAGTGTCTGACTGATTTCCTTTCCGGCAACAAACCGGCTCACCATAGCAATCCGTATACCAAAAGGTTCCAGTCGTTCCCGGCATGTAAGCATATGCTGCTGTGCCAGTACCGTCGTCGGCACTAACAGCGCAACCTGTTTTCCATCCATGACTGCTTTAAAAGCCGCCCGCAGAGCCACCTCCGTTTTACCATAGCCCACATCGCCGCACAAAAGCCGGTCCATGGGAATTGGTTTTTCCATATCTGCCTTAATCTCCTCAATCGCCTTCAGCTGATCCGGTGTTTCCTCAAAGGGAAACCGTTCCTCAAACTCACGTTGCAATTCCGTGTCCGGCGAATAGGCATATCCGTTGGTAATCTTTCGCAGCGCATACAGGCGGATCAGTTCCTCCGCCAATTGGGTAATAGCCGTGGAAGCTTTGGTTTTCATCCGTTTCCAGTCTGCGCCGCCCATTCTGGAAAGCCTGGGGGTAATCCCCTCACTGCCCACATACTTGTGCAGACGGCCGACCTGATCTACCGGTACATACAGCCGGTCGCTGCCCGCATACTGTAACAGCAGGTAATCCCGGTGCATACCGTCCACCAGCATGGTTTCCACTCCAATATAACGGCCGATGCCGTGTATATCATGTACTACATAATCGCCGCCCCTGATATCGGTAAAATACTGAATCTGAGCGCCTTTATGTTTTGATTTGAAGCGATGGCGCCGTTGCAAACCGTAAATATCGTTTTCGGTCAGCAGCAACCAGTCTTCATTCCAGAACCGGAAGCCGTTGAACAGTTCCCCAAATCCGACATTTACTTTATGAGCATCTTCCGGCCCGTCCTCCAGACAAACAGACGGTATCCCCCGTTGTTGCAGGCTCTCCGCTATCCCCCTTGCCTTAAGCACCGTATTCATCATGATGTAGGGCTGGACCCCTCCGTCCAGCAGATTCTGCAAATCCTCGATCAACCGGTCGATACTGCGGTTATAGGAGGTAACCCTGCGTACCGGCACCTGCATATGGATAAAATCCGTAAAGCAATTGGTATCCAAAGCAGAAACTGCAACTCTGGCCTGCTTTTCTTCCATCTCCCAAATCTCATCCGGGTTCCACAGTTCGTCCTGATACGTCAGCCCTTCTTTATACAAGTGTGTCAGCGTTTCCTTCATCTGCATGGGTTCATCTATGACAAACAGCGTATCCGCCACCCCATAGTCCCTCAGGTACGCATCAAACCTGTCTTCATTCTGTACGTTCAGTGGAGCGATTTTCAGATTATCGACATTTCCCAGCGAACGCTTTGTTTCCATATCATACAGACGGATACCGTCAATGTCTGCGTCAAACCACTCAATACGGGCGGGGTTCGGACTGTTCAGGGGAAATACATCGATGATGCCACCCCGTACCGAAAATTGTCCGATAGTATCTACCTCATCGGTACGTTCATACCCAATGGCAGCCAGTTTTTCAATAATCTGTCCCTGTTCCATCGTCTCGCCTGTCGTAAGCACCAGACTGTTCCGGGACATCCCGGACGGACGTGCCTGCTTCTGCAGCAACGCTTCTGCTGTAACGAACACGATTCCCTTTTCTTCGCCACCGATCATGCGCAGGGCAGCCGCCCGCCCTGCCTGGATTTCCAGATTCCGGGTATCTGCCTGTACCCTGGGCAGATTCGTGGGATAAAACTCCTGTACCGGCACTTCCGGATACAAATAAGAAAACGTCTGCCTGTACTCCCTCACCGCGTCGCGTCCGGATACCAGAAGCACCAGTGTTTTCGCCTTCACTGCCTGTTGCAGGGCGCACAAATACAAGGCTTTGACGGTTCCGTCCAGCCCTGCCAGCACACAGCTTTTTTTCTTTTTATACAACGCCGCTGCGTCCTTCACTTCCTTAACCGCAGTCAGACGTTCCAATAAGCGTTCTTTCATGAATATTAATGTCCCAAGCTAATCACAAAAAGAGGTCAGGGCAAGGCCGTGACCTCTGTAATATGGTAACACAAATTATTACTAAACTCAACGTTGAATGAAGATCGTTTTACGGAAAATTCACATCACAGAACCCTTTCGCTATTTTCCCAGCTTCGCTTCAATAGCCGCCAGCCTGGCTTCCAACTTCGCATTCTGCTCTTTGATAGCTGCATTTTCCGCTTCCAGGGTTTGAATCTTTGCTTCCTGCTCCGCATTAGCTTTCATCTGTTCTTCCAGCACTGCTTCCTGTACCCTCAGCTGCTTTGCCATCACTGCCTTGCTCGTAGTAAAGCCTTTATCCAGCGCAATAGAGATACCTGCGTTCACCATGTTCTCACCATTGCCCATGCTGCCGCCGATGCTGAACATCAGGTTATCCTGCGGACGGTAGAACAGGCCCATGTCCCGTATAATATGATCGTCAATGACAGGGCCAGGACGATCCCCAGCCCTATCATGAAATACTTTTTCATAGGTACCCCCATATAATGAAATGTAACCGAATAAAGAAATTTCTAATCATTTCATTATATCACAAAAAAAGAAGCTGCCAAAGCAGCTTCCCGCTTTATACCGTTTTCTTACAGATTTTCTTTCAGGAATGCCTCCAACGCTGCGGCAGCTGCCGCCTCATCAGCACCTTCTGCTGCCACGGTGATCGTTTCTCCCTGTTTTACGCCCAGGCCCATCACAGCGAAAAGTTTCTTCAGGTCAGCTTTCTTCTCTCCTTTAGCTGCCGTCAGGCTGCTGGCAAACTTTTTGGCTTCTTTAACCAGTGCTCCCGCCGGCCTCGCATGGATTCCCACCGGATCTGTAATCGTATAAGTGAATGTTTTCATCGACGCATCCCTTTCTTTTATACTGCTGTAACGAATGTCACTCTGCTCTTTTCCTGCTTTCATCCCGTAAATCCAA
>DOSQ01000011.1 GCA_003512125.1 Acidaminococcaceae bacterium | reverse complement strand
CCGGTGATTCCGCCTTTACGGCACGATTCCGGATAGGACGGCATACGGGAACGAGTAACTCTTGGAGGCACAGCGGGAGCCTGGATCGCATCACTGGCAGGACCGATTCCGGGGCCTTTCCCGCCACTGGTTCCGGAGTTCGTACCGGATCCGGTACCTCCGGGAGCCGTATGTTTAGGTTGCGCTGCAGGTTTTTGCGTTGGCTGCTTCTTTTGCGGTATGGGTTTTTCCCGCTTTTCCACAATATCGTCTTCTTTTGGTTTGACGATTTCCTCTTCTATTTCCGGTTCGGGTTCTGGCTCCGGCGGAGTAATCTCAGGGGCTGCATCCCCGCCCCCATTGACCAGAGCCACATCGTAAATGGGTTCATCCGGTACGGAACGGAATGTCGTTAATGCGATAAGCCCGACCAGCCCGCAACACAGAATATGGAAGATGATGGAAAAAAGTACGCTCTTTTTTTCATCCTTATTTAAATTCATTTTTTAGCTTCCTTTTCTGTCGCCAGACCGACACGGGAAATTCCCGCCTTTTTAAACGAGTCCAGCAATCCAATGACGGCTTTATACTGTACATTCTCATCGGCCCGGATCACGACAGAAAACTTCTCATCTTTTTTCTGTTCTTCCCGTGCCCGGTTGACCAGCTCGGATTTTCCGATGACTTTATCACCAAGCCAATATGCGCCGTCATCTTTGATCGTAACTGTAAATTTTACCGTGCTTTGCGTAATCGTTTCTGTAGCCACCGGCAACTTTACCGGAATGGTTTTCAGTTCGCTCATATACATGGCACTGACAATAAAAAATATCAGTAGAAGGAACATCATATCGATCATCGGGCTCAACATGATGTCCGGCGCTTTTCTGCCCCGTCTTTTTAATCTAATCATTCTTCAGTACCCGCCTGTTTATCCAGATTCTTTGCAATCGCTTCCAGTAAAGTGTTCGCTACTTCTTCAACATTTAAGGTAATAGCAGCAAGACGGCGGTTAAAATACGCGTACATGCAAATCGCAATAATCGATATACATAAACCAAAAACGGTGGTTATCAACGCTTCCCCGATACCGGCCGTTACAGCAAGCGGATTGTCCAGACGCTGGCTGAAGTTGTTAAAAGAGCCGATCATGCCTGTTACCGTACCGAGTAATCCTAATACGGGCGCCAGTGTAACGATCACATTCAGATAGTTCAGGCGGTTATCAAATTTATCCAAAGCTCTTTCAGCCCTTACGTTCACAAAATTTTCCAACCGTTCAAACCGGCCATGACGGGCCATCACGATTGTCGCAAGTTTTGCAATTTCGCCCTGGGTATTATCTGCCAGCGCTTTGGCGTCGATCCAGTTATCCTGCTCAACGTACTCACAGAATTTTTTGGTAAAATCCCGCCCGCTATCCGCTTTTCGGAAGAACAGGTATCGTTCAACAGAAATTGCAATAGCTGCAATAGAACATAATAACAGCGGATACATGACCGGTCCGCCCTTAACAAAGTAATCCAAGCCTGCTGCAAAAAAATTCATCTAAAATATGCCTCCCTATTCATTACACCATTTTAAAAACAATAGTTACTAATAAGGATTATAGCACATGCAAAAAACAATTACAAATAAAATCCGAAAATCACAGGCAAAAACACGAAGCCGGGTGTAAAAACGCCCGGTTTTGTTTTGCAAATCCGCATGACTACTTCGATTAGGCCCTACGCATTCATTAATATATGATAGACAGGCGGCTATGCATCAGTATAGCGTAACCGTCATACAGAAAATATAATCTGTATGAAAGCAGGGTCATGGGGTTTTGCGTGAGAATCCGGTCTCCTGATATTTGTTAGGAGAAAAAAAGCTGTCAACGGCCGTTTTATACAAAAATAAAACAACCATGCAAGTTCGAAAACCCGCATGGTTGCTACATTTCATATGGTGGAGACGAGGGGGATCGAACCCCTGACCTCTTGAATGCCATTCAAGCGCTCTCCCAGCTGAGCTACGCCCCCAAAAGCTTTACAAGCGATATTATACGGAAAAAAACACCCTTTGTCAATAGCTTTCTTACCAAATCGAAGGCTTCATTCTGTAATACAACGTTTCATACTTTGTTCCGGAAATAGCTTTCCATTCCGGATCAATAAAACGCTGATCGGACGTCTTGACTTTTTTGTTCTTCCTGTCGGCCTGGTAAGCGCGAATAATCCTGTATTTCCCGGTTGTATAATCCATTACAACCGCTTCATAAAAATAGGAATGCGCAACACCTTTCTGATTGGGAATAAAAGTTACGAACCAAAGGCCGATTTGTTTATCTCCTTCATGGTGCACTTCCATATGATTATAAAAGTCCTGCACTTCTATTGAGTTTTCTACTCTCGTCTGCACCGGTGTCCATGATTTCTTTTTCAGCTTGCTTTTTTCCGCAAAGCACACACCTGTAAACAGCAGTGTAAAAATAAGTGAAATCGTTAGTATTTTTTTCATGTCAATTCCCTCCTGCAGTTTAATTTTACAATATTTCCCGGGAAATTGCATCACCCTGCCCCTTAATATTTTTACGGTCGCATTTACATGTGGCTGTCCGATAGTATAGAATATAATTAAAAGATCTGCAAAACTTTTAACGACAAGTCTTTTTATAAGCATAGAAAATAGAATATATTTGTTTATTCTAAATTTTTACAGGAACCTTGTTGTTATTCAGTACTAAAATTTTACATACTCAATATTGTATAAACTAAAACGAGGAGGAAACTATCATGGCTAATTTTTGTGAAAACTGTGGCTCGCCCTTAAAAAGCGACAATAAATTCTGTCCGAACTGCGGAGCTCCGGTAACACAAACGGAACCGGAAGTACCGGTAACCCCTACCGCGCCAGGCAGATCCCCCGCAGATGCTGCGATAAACGTACGTCCGGCAAATACAACAACAGTTGACGCTGCCACACCTTTCGATACCCCTGAAACCTCTCCCGCAGTAACCGGCGCTGCCGGCGCAGCTGCCGTTGCAACGGTTGGGGCTCTTCATCCGGATTCCGCGCCCGAAAATCCTCAGGATGCTTTCGTCCCACTCCGCGAAGCGAACCCTGGCCCGCAGCCTGTCCATGAAGAAGCGTTCAATGAAAACAGGCGCACGCCTTCTACTCTGCGGGAAGAAGCTGAACAGGCCTTTCCGCATTCTGATTACAGCCGCAAGGAAGGACTATCCCAGAGTGGAACAGCTCCCAAATACGAACCGGACAAAGATCTGCAGTCCATGTTCCTTCGTTACGACAACCGCCTGAACCGCAAGCGTTATCTCTTCCGCGGCCTCGCCCTCGGAGCAGCGGTTTCAGTCATTACAAAATTAATCACTATGATTGCCATCTCAATGAACAGCAGCGCGATCGCCATGCTGGGAACTATTATTTCGATTGCTGCCGCAATTCCCAGTTTTATGCTCATGATCCGCCGTCTGCATGACCTGAACCGCCCAGCCTGGTGGTGTATCGGTGTGTTCGTGCCGTTAGTAAATCTCGTTCTGGGAATCTACCTTCTGTTCTTCAAAGGTACAGAAGGACCCAACGATTACGGTCCGGACCCGCTGGAAGTACCGGGGAGCGGTTTGCTATAGTTATTACATAATATTTGTAATGAATTTTTGCATTGCTGATATCACCGCATCAATCGCGGAGAACGATTCAAATGGAACATCGGTTCAAAAATTTCTACGTCCTGCAAAATGAAAACTTAATACATGCAAACCAATATGGACGATTTGACAAAACTATGGCTGCAGATGCGCTTCGTTTTCACAAAAGCCTGCCCGTCTATGCGCCTACCCGACTGATTTCGCTGAGAAACAGGGCTGCGACGTATCATATCAAGGGCCTTTATGTAAAAGACGAATCGACCCGTTTTAGTCTCAACGCTTTTAAAGGACTGGGCGGCAGCTATGCCATGTTCCGCATTCTCTGTGAAAAACTGGGATTGGATTACAAAAACATTGATTACCGTTACTTTCAGAAAGAAGAAGTCCGGAAGCGATGCGCCAAAATCCATTTTGTCACAGCCACGGATGGCAATCACGGCAAGGGTGTTTCCTGGGCCGCAAAGCTTTTTGGCTGCAACGCCACTGTATTTATGCCAAAAGGTTCTGTGGAAGCGCGACGTATTGCCATCGAAGAAGCAGGCAATGCCACTGCGGAAAT
>DOSQ01000112.1 GCA_003512125.1 Acidaminococcaceae bacterium | reverse complement strand
GGCAGCGTGGATGGCGACAGCCCGGCAGCCATGCGTTATACGGAAGTCCGCATGACAAAGATTGCGGAATCCATGCTGGAGGATATTGAAAAAGATACGGTTGAATTCATACCTAACTACGATGAATCTTTAAAAGAACCATCCGTATTGCCGGCGAAGATACCGGCTCTGCTGGTAAACGGTTCCGCCGGTATTGCCGTAGGTATGGCTACCAATATTCCGCCTCATAACCTGCGGGAAGTTGTCAGAGGCATCGATATGCTGATCGACAACCCGGATGTATCGGTAGATGAGTTGATGACTGCCATCAAAGGCCCGGATTTTCCCACCGGCGCTACCATTTTGGGAAGGGAAGGCATCCGTCAGGCTTACGCAACCGGCAGGGGCATTATTAAAGTCAGGGCCAAGGCCGAGATTGAGCCGATGCCTAAAAACAAACACCGCATCGTAGTAACGGAAATTCCCTACCAGGTGAATAAAGCCCGGCTGTTGGAAAGCATTGCCAATCTGGTAAAAGACGGTGTAATAGAAGGTATTACCGACTTGCGGGATGAGTCCGACCGCCGCGGGATGCGGGTCGTAGTAGAACTGCGGGCCGATGTGGTTCCGGACGTGATCCTTAACAAATTATATAAACATACACAGTTGCAGGACTCCTTCGGCGTTATCATGCTGGCGCTGGTGGACAACAAGCCGAAGGTTCTTAACCTGAAACAGATCCTGGAATGTTATGTTTCCCATCAGAAGGATGTTGTGACCCGCCGGACCCGTTACGATCTGGCGAAAGCAAAGGAACGTGCGCATATTTTAGAAGGATTAAAAATAGCATTAGATCATCTTGACGAAGTAATCCACACGATCCGAAACAGTGCCAACGCGGAAATCGCCAAGGCTTCGTTAATGGAAAAATTAAGCCTCTCAGACCGTCAGTCCCAGGCTATCCTGGATATGCGGCTGCAGCGCCTGACCGGTCTGGAACGGAAAAAGATTGACGATGAATATATTGATGTATTACAGACCATTGATTATCTGGAAAGCGTGCTGGCCGATGAGCAGAAAGTTCTGGGTATCATTAAAAAGGATTTGCAGGAAAAAGCGGACAAGTTTGGCGATGACCGCCGGACGGAAATTGTAAATGATACCGGGGATATGGATGTGCTGGATTTGATTGCGGACGAAGAAATCGTCATTACCCTGAGCAACCAGGGCTATATCAAGCGGCAGACCCCGGATAATTTCCGGAAGCAGCAGCGGGGCGGGATCGGTAAAAAGGGAGGAAGCGGCAAAAAGGAAGACGATTTTACCCAATATTTGTTCCTTGCCACCACCCACAATTATATTCTGTTCTTTACAAACAAAGGACAGGTCTATACGCTGCGGGGCTATCAGATTCCGGAAGCCGGACGTACGGCAAAAGGATCTGCTATTATCAACCTGCTGCAGCTGAGTCCTGGTGAAAAGATTACCGCGGTAATCAACGTTTCCGAATTTGAAGAAAATAAATATCTGTTCATGGCTACGGACAAAGGCACGGTAAAACGCTGCAAGCTGACAGATTTTTCCTTTGTGCGCCGGAGCGGTCTGAAAGCAATTGTCCTGAATGAAGACGAGGAGCTGATCAGCGTCAGGATGACGGACGGCAATGCGTCCATTTTGATAGCGACCCGGGAAGGTATGGCGATTCATTTCAGTGAGGAGGATGTACGATGCATGGGCCGGAGCGCCCACGGTGTACGGGGCATCAATCTGGGGCTCCACGATACGGTAGTGGCGATGGATTATGCATACGACCCGGAAAGCGAAGTGCTGACGGTAACCGAAAATGGTCAGGGAAAACGGACGAAGCTGTCCGAATATACAAAGCAGACCCGGGGCGGCAAAGGCCGGATCAATTACAAACTCAATACCAAAACCGGTGAAGTTGTCGGTATGACGGTCGTAGATCCGAAAGATGAGTTGTATATAATTACCGCAGCCGGTATCGTGATCCGCATGGATGTGGACCAGCTGCGTAAGTTAGGACGCAACACCATGGGCGTGAATGTAATCACCCTGCGGGAAGGCGACAAAGTGACTTCGATTGCCGCCGTGGAATCCGAAGAGGCAATTGTAAAGCAATAAAAGGTTTCATAAAAAAATATAACGCCGTGGATAAGAATCGTGCAAGGTTTTCCACGGCGTTTTGAAATTCATAATCGCGATATGCCATAGTATATGTTACAATGAATACAGAGGAAAAACAGTATTTTTTGATTTTTAGTGTGCGACTTTTTTAATAAGGAACCCAAAAAAACATTGCAATTTTAGCATGGGAAGTGAAATAATGAATTTTTTTAAGGAAACGGACGTTGTAGTCATCGGCGGGGGCATCGTTGGAACAGCCATTCTGCGTGAATTGTCCAAATATGATCTTCGCTGCCTTCTGGTCGAAAAAGAGCCGGACGTGGCCGTAGGTACTACCAAAGCAAACAGCGCGGTCTGTCATGCGGGGTTTGACGCACCCACGGGAAGCTGGAAGCAGAAAACCAACGTCCGGGGCAACGCGTTGTATCATCAGCTGCAGGATGATTTGAATCTGGATATCAAATGGACAGGCAGCCTTGTTGTCGCAACAAATGACGAGGAAGTTCAACATCTGCAGGTTTTGCTGGAACGAGGCAGGGCTAACAGGGTTCCCGGCCTGGAAATCCTTTCCCGGGAGGAAGTGCTGGCAAAAGAGCCGAACCTTGTAACAGCAAAAGCGGCACTGTGGGCGCCTACGGCCGGTGTGATGTGGCCTTTTGGATGTGCGGTGGCTTTTGCCCAATGTGCAGTACAGAATGGCGCACAGGTTATCTGTGACTGTGCAGTGAACGGTTTTGTTAAGGAAGACGGTGCTGTAACCATAGTAAATACAACAAAAGGTCCCATCCGGACAAAATGCGTAATCAACGCCGCAGGTATTTATGCGGAAGAAATCGCCAGACTGGCAGGAGATGATTCCTTTACCATTACGCCCCGCAAAGGCGAATACATTTTATTTGACAAGATGACTGCGTCTTCTTTGGTGTATGGTGTTGTGTTTCCATGCCCCAACGAAAAGAGCAAAGGGATTCTGGTATGTACCACAACCCACGGCAATACGTTTATCGGTCCTAATGCTAATGACCAATTTAATAAAGAAGATACTTCCGTTACACCGGAAGGGATGGATGAGGTCATTGCCGGAGCCCGGAAGTTGATTCCGGATCTTCCTTTGGGATCTTCAATTACGGAATTTGCCGGGTTACGTGCAGTTTCAAGTACAGGAGATTTTATTTTGGGGGCTTCCGGAGTGCCCGGATTTATTAATGCGGCCGGTATTCAAAGTCCGGGCCTGGCTGCGGCACCGGCCATTGCTGAAATTGTAGTAAATGCCGTCGGGAAGGAAATATATCTTCGTAAAAAAGCCGTCTGGAACGGAAGACTGCCGAAAAAGACTGCATTTAACAAGATGACTGTTGCAGAAAAACGGAAGGCGATTGCAGAAAACAGTCTGTACGGCCGTGTGATCTGCCGCTGTGAAACGGTAACAGAAGGTGAAATCGTGGATGCGATCCGCCAGCCGGTGGGAGCCCGTACGGTTGACGGTGTGAAGCGACGTACACGGGCCGGCATGGGACGCTGTCAGGGCGGATTCTGTGGTCCGCGGGTAACGCAGATACTGGCCCGGGAATTGGGAATTCCAGTGGAAAAGGTGCTGAAGGAACGGCAGGGATCAGAACTGTTTTATAGAAAGTTTGAGGAATGAAAACGGTTGAAACCGCTTACCCTGAACGTTAAAATAAAGCGGGAATCGATTTTGTGTTGGAGTGAAGAAAATGGAACTTTATGACGTAATTATTATTGGCGGCGGTCCGGGAGGTCTTTCTGCAGCATATTCCGCTTATCGGAACGGGGCCAAAAATATTCTGGTCATGGAACGTGACCGGGAGCTGGGCGGTATTCTGCAGCAGTGCATCCATAACGGGTTTGGCCTGCATCATTTTAAAGAGGAACTGACAGGCCCCGGATATGCCGGACGTTGTATCGCCTTGATTCAGGACAAGCCTGAAATCCAGACGTTGACGGATACGATGGTTCTGTCTGTTTCAAAAGAGAAAAAGGTCACAGCGGTAAGCCCGGAAAAAGGGTTGTTTACTGTACAGGGTAAAACCGTTATACTGACCATGGGGTGTCGGGAACGTACCCGGGGAGCCATCCGTACCGCAGGAGAACGTCCGGCCGGTGTATTTACGGCAGGAGCGGCTCAGCGTATGGTGAATATGGAAGGGTATCTGCCCGGCAAGAAGATCGTGATTTTAGGCAGCGGGGATATCGGTCTGATCATGGCCCGTCGCATGAGCCTGGAAGGTTGTAAGGTACAGGCGGTGTGTGAAATCTGTCCGTATTCCAACGGGCTGACCCGCAACATGGTACAATGTCTGTATGATTTTGATATCCCGTTGTATCTTTCCCATACGATTTTAAAAATCAAAGGCCGGGACCGTGTGGAAGGCGTTACGGTTGCCAAAGTAGATGAAAAGATGCGTCCCATTCCGGGAACGGAGTTCGATATTGAATGTGATACCCTGTTATTATCTGTTGGCCTGATTCCGGAAAATGAGCTTTCCATGGCGG
>DOSQ01000048.1 GCA_003512125.1 Acidaminococcaceae bacterium | reverse complement strand
TCTTCCAGGGCTTTGGCGCCGGAATCGGAATGGGCTTTGGAAAGCTGCAGATATTCATTTTCAGACATACTGAACTTGATCCGTACCGGATTGGTGTTGCTCATGGTGGCCAGTACGGTCTGCCCGGCTGCCACAAAGTTACCTACGGACAGGTCGCTGGTGCTGATCCTGCCGGAGAAGGGAGCCTTTACTTCCGTATCGCCCATATTGATCTGCGCGTTTTCCAAAATCGCTTCATGGGCCGCTACCTGTGCTTTGGCAGAATCCCGCTGGGCGACTGCCAGATCAAACTGCTGCTTGGATACGGCATTCTGCTCGTACAGCTTTGCATACCGCTCCGCGTCCGCGTTCAAGCGGTTATATTCCGTCCGTGCTGCCGCAAGACCGGCCTGCGCATTCAGCAGGTTTGCCTGGTAGGTGCGCTGGTCAATCGTAAACAGTACCTGACCCGCTTCCACCCAGTCTCCGCCGTTAAAGTTCTTGCTGGTAATTTTACCGGACACGTTGGCCGTCAGCTTCGCTTCCTGCTGGGCTTCCACAAAACCGGTAAACTCGTGCACATTCGGTGTATCCCTCTTTATGACCTGCATGGTCTTGACCGGCACAACCGCCGCCGCCTTCTGCTGGGCCTGCTTATTTCCGCAGCCGGCAAAAGCCAGCAGTCCGGAAACCGCCAGCGCAACAGCTAAACTTTTTCCCCATTTCCCATGGAAATTACGTAACATAAAATATATCCTCCCTGAACCCGATTGTTTGCATCTTCTTAAAAATAATAACCGGTATAACTGTTGAATACATCTATATTTAAAGAGATTATCCAATTTTCAGCATGTGTTTTATTATAATTGAAAATACGCCAAAATGCAAATCTGATCAGGCCGATTTATTTCACAATTTCTTTGTTTTTCTCCAATTTATTCCGATTTTCTTTCAAAACTGACCAATCAGTCAGTTTATTTGTTCTTCTATTATTCTTTTATCCTTCAAAAACGGAACCAGGTCAGCTTTTTCTACGACTGCCAAATGGATAGCCTCTTCATCCTGGAACCCTTCCCCAAGCAGCCGGTCCTGCAGTACAAAGTGTTTTCCGGTAAAATGCCAGAAAACCGGTTTAGCAGCAAGAAAGCAGTCCTTTGGCCTTCCTGTCAGATTAATCACTTTAAGAAAATCAGTATTTTTGGTATCAAATAAATCATTTAATTGAATCAGTTCACCGTTCCGCATATCAAAATTGTACAGCGTACGGATCACTTCCCCGTTTTTATTCCGATGGCCCAGTTCCAGACTCAGCAGGTTCGGACCGGCAAACTTGACCTGAAAAGCTCTTTCATCCTCTTCCGGTGCTTTAGCATACCAGGCATACAATTTTTCATTTATCTTGTTCTGGAGCTCCGGCTTTTCTTCAACAGCCACCACCGGGCGCCCGATGACCCGGTCTCCGATAAATGCCCTGCGGGAGAACAGCTTCCAGTTTCCTGCCCCTGACGGCTGGTTGGGATCATCTGCAGACAGCAATTCGCCCAATGTATCGGTCAGCACAGCTTCCTCCGGTATCCACCTGTCTTCTTTCTGTACCCACCTTACGGCAAGATGCCCCAGCAGATCCCGGCCGTTGGCTGCCAGCACATTTTGCTCCGTAAACAGCCGTCCCCCCAGTTTGGTAAGAGACGCAACCTCTGTTACCAGGGGATGCAGATGCGGTTTTGCAATACTGCCGTCGTCATTATAAAGTCGCAAAACATTTTTTGCTTTTCCGGAAAAAGATACGGTTCTTGAGGAACCGTCCGCTTCAGGAAGGTTGCTTTCCACCGTAAACTGGTTGTCCGGTTTATATTCCGCCCTGGCCGGCAACCCCATACTGTCCGCGCCGGAAAAAACTTCCAGAACCTGTTTCCGGTTGGAAAAGTCCAGTATCCTCCAGTTGGACGCAGCATTTTTTCCGCCTTTGTCTGCCATAAGAACAATCTGGTCATGGGGCTTATTGGAAATTATACTGTCGTCCCTGGATTTTCCGTTATTATCTTCGCTCTTTAATGCTTCCAAAAGCTCTTTGAAGCGTCTTTCTGATTCCTCTTCATTTTTGGCGGTTTCCTTTTCGACTTTTCCCGCGCTTTCTCCTGTTTTGGTTTTTTTCTGCTCTGACTTTTCAGTTTTCTGTTCCGGTACGGCATTGACCGGCATTTTTTCCAGCAGGCAGTAATAGCCGCCGTCCAGATCCGCTTTCCATGCCGTCAACATCTTCCCGTCTGCATTTTTTACCATAATCCACAGGTTGGAATAATAATTGCTGCCCGGTATCTTCTTTTCCCCGGTCAGCTCTACTGTTTCTTTCTGACCGCTTCCATCCACATCTGCTTCCACTTTGGCCAAAAGCGCAGCCTGTACAGAAGATACCGGTGCTGTCAGCAGCAACAGTACACCTAATCCCCCCAAAACACGTTTTAACATTGCCATCCTCCGTCTATCGCTTCTACATCTAAAGGTGTCTTGCACTTCGATCCGGGTATCTGTCCGCCCGGTTTTTATGTCGTATACAAGCATAATATATTAATTATATCATATTTTACTTTTCCTGTTTATTCATAAAATCCGGCGGCACTGCCGTCAGCCATTGCCGTTCCTTTTCATTTTCCCGGAACAGGTGGGCGTCGAACCACATATAGTAAAACCTTTGCGCCGAAATAACGTTATATCCGTCCTGGTCATGGTCTGTGGTATCGTAGGGATCTGCCAGAATCAGCACATCGTTCATCCCGATGGTATCACCCAGAGTGTCATGGCCAATGATAACGCGCCAGTGTCCGCCCCAGTCCACGTTCTCCACCATAATGGGAATACCCATTTTCAGGTTATCATCAACGAATTCAATAAACTTTTCATAGGTTTCGGGAGAGCCATCTTTCAGGGCGTTTCGGACCTTCCAGCCTTTTTGTTCAAAATAACGGCTCATGCCCCGGGTATTGGTTCCCGGATCTTTTACCCCGGCAGGATGAGCTCCCATGATTTTGGCCATTTCCATTTCAGAATCAGGAGCATTGCCAAGGAAATACTGCACAACCGTCAGCGCAGCTGCCGGGCCGCAGGTATAGTACGCATGCTGTTGGTATGTCCTGTATTTTTCCAGCAGCAGTAAATTCCCGCCGGATTTCATGTTGTAAAAATCAACCCTTTTGAAATACGGAGATTCTTTTACATCTGCCTGACCCTGAACTGAAGCGGACCCACCGTCTTTTTTCAGCATAAGAACAAGTTTGGCTGCCAGATTGCCGACCGGTTCCGCCTGCCCGTCAGATGATTTATCTGTATAAAAGTTTAACATTGCAACTGCAAAAACTGCAATTGCTATCAGTATAGCTTTCTTTACCACAATATTATCATTCCTTTACCCTGTCATCAGAATATGGATATCATTCTATATTCTCCGTTTTCAACTTTTCCAGCTTTTTCCCTAACGCCTGCAACAATGCGCCTCTTTCGTTGGGAATACTGCCGCTCTGCACGCGGGCCAGCAGATATTTCATAGCCTCACCCACGGTCAGCGGTGGTAAATCCCGTATCGTTGGCAACGTCTGTGCTGCAGAGCCTCTTTTTTCTTCAGCACATGTTTCCGAAAAAGTTTCTTTCTCTTCCGTCAAACCGCATACATTTTTCTGTGCCAGCAGTTTCTGTATTTCGCTGCCACGCACTTTTAAATCCGAAGTATGTACCGGCATCTGGTCGCGGGCAATCCGGATCGCCTCTTCTCCCAGCCTGCGCCCTTCTTCCATCACAGGCTCCTGCAGCACACCGGCCCAGGTCGCCCCCATATCTGCAAGAAAAATCTCTACCAGCCGGGAAAAAGCCTCCGCCATTTCCTGTTCCGTACGAAACGCCCCACTTGTCGCTTCACTGCGGATCCAGCGCAGCAACGTATTGTTTTTATGGATCAGCATGGGTGCAAACCGCATGTGCTTGGCCACCAGCCAGCGGACCTTCCGCACAAAAGTCCGGGGATAGTGCAGCCGCATCAGGATTGCTTCCGCCATTACCGCACTCTCTTTCTCATGCCCGTGATCGTTAGGATAACCGTCCGGCGTCGTACCCCGGACTCCCGGCAATCCCTTAGCCACATCATGGAGCAGAAGCGCCCACCGTAAGACCAGGTCACGGGGACCGTTATCCACCGCTGCCAGGATATGTTCCCACACATTATAACAGTGAAACCGGATGTTTTGAGGCAAGCCGGGCAGATGGGTCAGTTCCGGCAACACATCCACGAACATATCGCTTCCCTTGTCCCGTACCTTGCACTGTGCATTCGCCAGCCCACTGGAAAGAAACAGGGCCAGCCCTTTGCCGGCAGCTTTTCCCAGCAGCATTTTATCCAGTTCCGTTTTGACACGTTCCAGAGAAAGATAACGGCACCGACTGATATCAAAGAGATAACGCTTCTTCCGATAATACTTCGTCCCCGGCTGGCCAAAAGACAGACTGGTTCCTCTGCCGGTTTCCTGCGGTCCGCATTCTGAAGTATTCACTGCCAGGCCACAGGTCAGTTGGGCATCCGGCCCCATGGTTTTCATATCGTCCGGCACTGTTTTTCCTGCATTACCCATTGCGATGCGCAGGTTTTGTTCTACCGTCAGCATTTCATCGTAATCACCCAGCACATCTTCCGCGGTATCATTACCTTCCACGTAAGTAAAATCTAACTGCGCCACAAAACGGCAGGCCCGGTACATGCGCAGGGCATCTTCCGCAAACCGTTTCCGGGGATCTCCGACGGTGCGCAGCAATCCGGATTTCAAATCTTCCCTGCCGCCATAAAAATCATATAGCTTCCCGGAACCGTCCATCGCCATGGCGTTCACCGTAAAATCACGCCTCGACAAGTCTTCTTCCAGCGTATCGCAATACCATACTTCTTCCGGACGGTGGGCATCCTGCCCGTAGACGTAACGTTCGTTGCGGAAGGTTGCAATTTCCAGCGAATGTCCTTCTGTCACAGCAACCGTCACCCCATAATTTTCCCCCAGGTTTTCCGCCAGCACATAACCGGCAGCCCGAAGCGCGGAAGCGATCTGTTCCGGACGGGCATTGGTCGCAATATCGTAATCACCGGGCTCGGCGCCCAGCAACAGATCCCGCACTGCGCCGCCTACCACATAGGCCTCATACCCGGCATCGTTTAAAATATATAAAGTTTTGGAAACATAATCCGGAAAACGTATTTGCATGACAGTTTTTTCCTTATTAACTATTATCGTTTAATTATAACACAAAAACGGGACTGCAAAACAATTTTGCAGTCCCATTCATATTTTTACTCATTTTTACATAGTATTCATTTATACTGATGATTCATTCCCTGTTCAGGTTCAGGCTTCCAACAGGGCTTTTGCTACCAGCTCGCCCATTTCCTGTGTATTGACTTTCGTCATGCCTTCCCCGTACAGGTCGGGCGTGCGATATCCGGCTTCGTACACCTTATCCACAGCCGCTTCCACCGCATCTGCCGCCGCCTGCTGGTCCAGGGAATACCGGAACAGCATAGCAGCGGAAAGGATGGTGCCCGTGGGATTGGCAATACCCTGCCCCGCAATGTCCGGTGCGCTGCCGTGGATGGGCTCATAGAGGCCGGTGCCGTCGCCCAGGCTGGCGCTGGGCAAAAGGCCGATGGACCCCCCCAGGACGGACGCTTCGTCCGACAGGATGTCACCGAAAATGTTATTGGTCAGCACCACGTCAAACTGGCCGGGATTCAGCACCAGCTGCATGGCACAGTTATCTACATATAAATGGTTCAGTTCGATCTCGGGATAATCCTTCGCCTGCATTTCCGTAACAATACGGCGCCACATGCGGGATTCCGCCAGCACGTTGGCCTTGTCCACCGAAGTCACCTTACCCCGGCGCACTTTGGCCGCTTCAAAGGCTTTTCGTGCGATCCGTTCCACTTCCGGACGGGTGTAGAGGTCAATGTCCGATGCAGTTTCCACACCGTCCACCATAGCCGCTTCGTTATGGGTGCCGAAGTAAATGCCGCCGGTGAGTTCCCGGACGATCAGCAGATCCGTATTGGCTGCCCGTTCCGGTTTCAAGGGGGACAGATGTGCCGTAAACTTGCTTACCTTCATGGGGCGCAGGTTGCAGTACAGGCCTAAATCTTTACGGATGCGCAGCAGGCCTTTCTCCGGACGGATGGCCGGATCCACGTTGTCCCACTTGGGGCCGCCTACCGCGCCTAACAGCACGGCGTCCGCCGTCTTGGCGGATTTTTCCGTAACTTCCGGATAGGGATCATTATACGCGTCAATTGCACAGCCGCCCAGCAGCTGGTGGTCGTATTCCAACGCAAAGCCGAATTTTTTGGCCGCCGCGTCCATGACTTTTACAGTAGCAGTTACAATTTCCGGGCCGATGCCGTCGCCCGGCAATAAGGTGATTTTCATGCTAGACAGTCTCCTTGTCTTTGTACTTTATGTATTCGGATAAACAGCGTAAGGCGAAGCCGGGACGGCTTTACCTAAACCTTCCGCTGTGTCTTTACTTTCATTGCGCCTGCGTTTTTGCGTAATTGACCAGCCCGCCGCAATCCGCAATTTTCTGGCAGAAATCAGGCAGCGGTTTCGTTTTGATGACCAGGTTTTTATTTACGATTTTGATTTCACCGGTCTTCAGATCGACTTCCACATCGTCGCCCTTTTCGATCTTTTCTACTTCCGGGCCAATCTCCAGCACCGGCAGACCGATGTTGATGGCATTGCGGTAGAAGATACGTGCAAAGCTGTCAGCTATAATGCATTTGATACCTTTTATTTTAATTACCACCGGTGCATGCTCACGGGAAGATCCGCAGCCGAAGTTTTTGCCTGCCACCATGATCTCGTCTTTTTTCACATTGGGGGCAAAGGTCGTGTCAATATCTTCCATAGCGTGTTCCGCCAGTTCTTTGAAATCAGAAATATTTAAATAACGGGCCGGGATGATGACATCCGTATCCACATGATCCCCGTAACGCCAGATCTTGCTCATCCTAATACCTCCTCTGCCGAAGCGATATAACCTTTTACCGCACTGGCTGCCGCCGTGTAGGGACTGGCCAGATACACTTCACTGTCCACGTGACCCATACGCCCGCGGAAATTGCGGTTGGTAGTGGAAACGCAGCGCTCGCCTGCTGCCAGGATGCCCATATAGCCACCCAGACAGGGTCCGCAGGTGGGTGTGGAAACCGCCGCGCCAGCGTTGATGAAAATATCCACGTAGCCTAAGCGGATGGCTTCCTGATAAATTTCCTGGGTCGCCGGGATGATGATGCAGCGGACGTTCTCGTTTACTTTATGGTCTTTCAGCACTTCCGCGGCCTGGGCGATGTCTTCCAGCCGTCCGTTGGTGCAAGAACCGACCACCACCTGATCAATCTTGATATGATGGGATTCGCTGACCGGATGGGTATTCTCCGGCAGGTGCGGATACGAAGTTACGGGTACCAGTTTGGACAGGTCGATCTGTACAACACGGTCATAAACAGCATCCGGATCCGGTTCTACCGCAGTCCAGGGGCGGGTCACCCTGCCTTTCAGGAAGGCTTCCGTCTTGGCATCCACCGGGAAGATGCCGTTCTTGCCACCGGCTTCGATGGCCATATTGCAGATAGTAAAACGGTCTGACATATCCAGTTCCGCTACACCGGGACCGGTAAATTCCAGGCTCTGGTACCGGGCCCCGTCTACACCGATCATGCCGATCAGGGTCAGGATCAGGTCCTTACCCTTTACATATTTCGGCAGTTTGCCGGTAAGTTCCACTTTAATGGCAGCAGGAACCTTGAACCAGGTGGTACCGCTGGCCATGGCGCAGCCGATGTCCGTCTGGCCCATGCCGGTAGACAGGGCGTTCAGTGCGCCGTAGGTGCAGGTGTGGGAATCCGCGCCGATGACGATCTCACCGGGAGCCACCAGCCCTTTGTCCGGCAGCAGCGCGTGTTCGATGCCCATGCGTCCCACTTCAAAGTAATTGGTAATATTATGTTTTCTGGCGAAATCCCGCATCTGTTTGCACAGGGTAGCGGATTTGATATCCTTGCAGGGAGAAAAATGGTCCGGTACCAGCGCGATTTTATCTTTGTTAAATACCGGACGCCCGATCTTCTCAAACTCATTGATCGCCGGCGGACCCGTAATGTCGTTCGCCAAAATCAGATCCACCTGGGAAACCAGCAGATCCCCGGCCTCCACAAAATCCCGGCCCACATGCATGGCGAGAATTTTCTGTGTCATTGTCATGCCCATAAGAAACCCCTCCTCAATAAACCATTAATTTATAAAATGTATAGAAAAACAATAAATACAAGTACTCCGCGTTTCCTTACCAGTATCGATCAAATCAGTACATATTTTGCAATGAAGATCACTGCCAGTATATACAGCAGCGGGCTGACACGGCTGGCATGGCCGGTCAGGGTATTTACAATCACATATGAAACGATACCGAAGGAAATACCTTCCGAGATACTGTAGGCAAAAGGCATTGCGATAATGCACATATATGCGGGAATCGATTCCGGCAGATTACCGAAATCAATCTGGGCAATGGAAGAAACCATCAGGAAGCCCACCATGACCAGTGCCGGAGCTGTCGCAAAAGCAGGAATCGCCATAAAGAAAGGAGCCAGGAACAGGGACAGGAAGAACAGCACAGCCGTGGTGACAGCCGTCAGTCCGGTACGCCCGCCTTCGCTGACACCGGAAGCGGATTCCACAAAGGTCGTAACGGTACTGGTGCCCATCAGTGCGCCGGCCACCGTGCCCAAAGAGTCAGCCATCAGGGCGCCCTTGATGTTGGGAAGCGTGCCGTCTTTGCGCAGCATGTTCGCTTTGGAAGCAACGCCCATCAGGGTACCGAGGGTATCAAAAAAGTCCACAAACAGGAAGGACATGACGATAACCAGAAAATCAACGGAAGCAACCTTGCTGAAATCCAGCTTCAGGAAAATGGGAGAAGGATCTGCCGGCAGGAAAGAAGCCAGGCCTGCGGAAAAATCAGGCAGCACGCTGAAGGCTCCCACTTTGGGATCCGGCACGTACAGACCGGTCACTTCACAGAGTATACCAAGGATCCAGGTAGCCAGAATGCCCCAGAGAATCCCACCTTTCACATCCCGCGCCAGCATGATACCGGTGATAACGATACCGATCAGCGCCAGCACTACCGTAATGCCTACCGTATGAAACGTTCCGCCCAGCATAGACTGTTTAAAGTTAAACAGAGCGATTTTTGTCGCCGGGTTCCCTACGATGATCTGCGCATTGAACAGACCGATCAGGGCGATGAACAGACCGATGCCTACGGATACAGCCCGTTTCAGGCTGAGGGGTATGACATCAAACACCGCCTGCCGGATGTTTGTCAGGGACAGGACAATAAAGATGATTCCTTCCACACAGACGGCAGCCAGGGCCATCTCCCAGGAATACCCCATTTGTTTAACTACTGTAAAAGCAAAAAAGGCATTCAATCCCATGCCAGCAGACAGCGCAAAAGGATAGTTGGCAAAAGCCGCCATCAGCAGCGTCGCAAAACAGGAAGCCAGCGCCGTAACCGTCAGCAGCGCTCCCTTGTCCATGCCTGTCACGCTCAGAATCGACGGGTTAACAGCCAGAATGTAAGCCATCGTCATAAACGTAGTAATACCGGCCATGATCTCTGTTTTTACCGTGGTGCCGTTTTCCCGCAGATGAAATAGCTTTTCCAATGTTCCGTCCTGCATAATGACCTCCTATTCCCGCAAAAGCAGTTCCACAAAAACAGAACGGCTGATTACTCCCAGAAGATGCCCTTCTTCTGCCACAAAAACACGCTTCACCTTATCGTCAAGCATAATCCGTCCAACGTTTTCAATCGTATCCTCGGGACTTACACAAATAGCGGGAGCCGTCATGGCGTCCTCTGCAGTTTGCGCATTCCAGCGGGCCAGCGCCTGCCGGTATTCCAGGACTTTATCGCTTGACGAAAGGGCCGCATGGTACAGTAAGGTCATGATTCCCGGTTCATGGGGTTTGACAATCTTATTGATCAGATCGTTTTCACTTACTACGCCCACGATTTCATTATACTTGGTAACCACAGGAATGGCTGAAATTTTATTGTCAATCATAAGACGGGCAACTTCCTTTACCGGTGTCTCTGGCAACACGGAAATAAGTTCGGTTTCCATTACGTCTTTTGCTAAAGTATTTGAGTCCATAAAAAAGAACCTCCTTTTAATATAAAAGACAGCATTGAAAGCAAAAAGATATGAATCGAAATCCTGGTTTATTATAACATTTTATAAAAATCCTGTGAACTGCATTTTTCAGTTATAAAGACAGTAATAAAATGGTATCGCAAGTCAATAAAAACGTTGCCTTTACCACCTTGCGACCTTCCTAATACAATTGCCATTTTTATATGAAAGAATTACAGGCGAATTGTAATTCAGCGCCTCGTAATAATTTTTGGCATCCAGTACAATAAAGCTGGCCGGTTTTCCTGGCTCAAGGCCATAACGGTCTTGCACATGCAGCGTTTTTGCCGCATTTGTCGTAATCAACCGGAAACTGTCCATGATATCCTGATACCCCATCATCTGGCACACATGCAGTCCCATGAACACCACATCCCGCAAATTGCCGTTACCCATCGGGTACCAGGGATCGCAGATATCATCGTGACCGAAAGATACGTTGATACCTTCTGACAGCAGTTCTTTTACGCGGGTAATCCCCCGCCGTTTCGGATACGAGTCTGCCCTTCCCTGCAAATGCGTATTCACCAGCGGATTCGCCACAAAGTTGATGCGGCTCATTTTCAGCAGCCGCATCAGCCGCAACACATAGGCGTTGTTATACGAATGCATGGCGGTGGTATGGCTGGCCGTAACACGGTCATATAGTTCCAGCTCCAGGGCGCGGGCAGCCAGCGTTTCCAGCCCCCGTGAAGCCTCATCGTCAATTTCATCACAGTGTACATCCACCAAAAGTCCATGTTCCTCAGCCAGCTGCAATGCGAAATTAAGGGATTCCACGCTGTATTCCCGGGTAAACTCAAAATGCGGAATGGCACCTACCGCATCGGCTCCCATGCGCACCGCGTCCTGCATCAGCTGTTTGCCGTTGGGATAACTGAGGATTCCCTCCTGAGGAAACGCCACTATCTGGATTTCCATTAAGTCCTTTAAGTCTTCCCTGAGTTCCAGCAACGTTTCCAAAGC
>DOSQ01000120.1 GCA_003512125.1 Acidaminococcaceae bacterium | reverse complement strand
GTGGGATGGTTATGGGTCTCGTTCTTGAACATAACCAGCCAGTCTTCTTTTTTACCGTCAATTTCAACCGGAACGACGATGGAACAGGCATTGATCTCCTCGGAGTCATCGTTGTCCGGGAATTTGTTTTCCTTTTTCAGTTTCTTCGTTGCAATGCAGGCCATGTCCATCAGGGTGATGGGACGGTCCGTTTTCTTGCCGTACACCTTGTCGCGGATAGACAGATACTGTTTAAAGGCTTCTTCAATCGGTTTTGTATAATACCCGGGTTCGATCTCTACTTTATCCAGATTCGTCATGAACGTGGTATGGCGGCAGTGATCAGACCAATAGGTATCCAGCACACGGATTTCCGTAATGGTGGGCACGCGTTTTTCTTCTTCTTTAAAGTACTTTTGGATCCACAGCAGGTCTTCCACGCTCATGGCAAGCCCCAGTTCTTTCTGCATGGCAGCGATTTCCGCTTCCGAACGGTCCAAAAAGCCTTCCATCCGTTCCACATCCGCCGGTTCTTCCCAGGTGTCTTCCAGCGTTTCCGGTTTTTCCAGGGCCGCTTCCCGGGCTTCGATGGGATTCACCAGATAATTTTTTACTTTTTCAAATTCCCCATCGGACAGACTGCCTTTTAATACATAGACCTTGGCGGCAGCCACCAGCGGTTTTTCTTTCTGGGTGATCAGCTGGATGCATTGGGCCGCAAAGTCTTCCCGCTGGTCATACTGGCCCGGCAGCAACTCTACTGCAAACATCTTTTCATCAGCTGCAGGAACCAGTTCTTCCATAACCGTATCCACAGGCGGTTCAGATAATACCAGCTGCAGTGCCTGTGCAAACTCTTCCTCCGAAAGACCCATTACATCATAACGCGCCAAAACGCGGACTTTTTCCAGTCCGTCCATCAGCAGGTTGTTCTTCAGATCTGCCAGCAGCCCTTTGGCTTCTACGGCAAATGCGTCTTTCTTTTCAACATAAATTCGTCTGATGTCACTCATGGTTTGGCCTCCGTGTGCTGATAATTAATAATACTCATTAATATAATTAATGCATTTGGGGAATAATAAATCAAGAAAGACCGGCAATTCCGGTAAATAGGACTGCATCCTGATTTTTCCGGCTTCTACCAGCTGGGTAAAGGTGTAGGCTCCAAAGTAAAGCTGGGCAAAAGCACCCATCGGAATCACCGCGTCAGCAGGGCTTTTTCCCTTTTCCAGATACAGGCTTCCCGAATCAACTGTCAGGGTGACGAGGCAGTTATTTTCTTCCAGCAGCTCATCTTGCAGCAACAGAGTTACCTGTCCGTCCGGACAATTTTCCGGTACTTCATACCGTTCCAGCGCCTGTACCGCGTCACAACAGCGCACCATCATAAAAGGTTTTACCCGCCCAGCCAGTTCTGCATCCGGAAAATCAAGATACGTAAGATCGTCTTCCATAGCTTCCCAGTACAGCTTATCCGCCGATGACAGATGCCCTTTGGCGTATTGCAGCAGCGCCCATTTTGCGTCCGGCGTCAGCGCAACCAGTTCCTGAACAAAAAATGTTTTATCTTCTGTAATCTGATAGAACATGTAGCCTCTGGGGTCCCCTCCGTGATACACTACTGCCGCCTGAACCTTTTCAAGCTGATGTACGGTCAGCAGCTTCTGCCATTGAAAGTCTGTGCGGATCGGCAGTCCGTTATAGCAGTCCGACAAGGCTGCATATACATCTTCAAACAGTTCGCGCCCGTAAGCGCTGAAATGCCGGATTTGCAGGTTACCGGAAGGGAACGGTACAATAAGCTTTGATAACGGCATTTCATATACATGTTTGCTATAACAAAATGCAAAATCACAGGTCTGATATATTCCTGCATAGACGGGCATCAAAAGAGCAAAAGCACAGCCTTTCTTGCGCAGCTGGCGGAACGCCGACTGCAGCAGTTCCCCCGTCAGATTCTGTCCCCGGTCCGCCGGGTCTGTGGCCACGCCCACAATATACGGAACGCGTTCTTCCTGCCCCCGCAATAAAATACTGTACGGATTCAGGTGCAGCATACTCTGTAAATGCCCGTCCTCTTCGGAGAAACCGCCTAACACAAGATTATGCTGTAAACAATATTCCTGAAAGTACCACTGGAAAAAAGGCTCTTCTTTCTTTTCGAAACAGTAATCCCACAGCGCCATGGCCCGGGGCAGTTCTGTCTCTGTAATAATTCTGCAGTTCATAGATCCCTCAAATCAATGTGATGTATCTGTCTTCCTGTAACGCAACTTATGGAACCACTGCGTAATCCGTGATTCCTTATTTTACTAACAAACTGTACTTCTTCACCATAAACGCAGGGTGTAACGCTTCTTTTGCTTTACGCAGCCCTTCATGGCCCATGTCTTCTTCCCGGTTGATATATTTCATATCCGGCCAGACCTTCTGGGCGCATTCTGTCTGGATCGCTGCATACAGCCCGCGGATATCGGAATTAGCCTTTTCCACGTTTTCGTCGCAGACCTGCCCGTTAATTGCCTTGCCGAAACCGAAAGCCTGGATCTTTCCATTGATGCGGATTGCTCCCCCGCGTAACCCCAGCGCTTCAAAGTTTACAAAGGCTTCCTGCAGGGCACGGATCTCCCAGACGATACTCGGGTCCGTATCCATGCGGGCCTTGCACCACTCTTCCCCGAAATACAGACATTCTGCAAAGTTTTCCGGATTGATCATTTCAAATACATAATCCGGATTTTCCCGCTTAAAGGTATTATAATGATTTTTCTGCCCGTGGTAACGGCGGCCCCGCAAAGTTGCCAGATCTTCCTGCAAATATACGTAGTCCCAGCTGTCACGGCTTTCCCTGTATTCCTCTTCACCCTTCAGACAGCTTAAACGTTCCAGAGAACATTCATAAATGCCACGGAATTCGAAGGGCCCGCCTTCTGCTTCTTTGATTTCTCTGGCAAGGAGCGCAAGGTCCGCATCGTTTCCGCCAAACGGCTGCAGATAAAACACTTCATCTTCTAACTGCACCTTGATCAGCAGGAAACCAAACTTTTCCGTCCACCAGGTACGGTAATAATCCCTCCAGATATACAGGTTGGTAAAGGCACATTCTGAGCCGAAATGTTCCGGCTTGCTCAGATACGACTCAAATAAGGATCGATCTTTAACCTCAACTTCTTTAAATTCTAAAATAAATATACCCCTTTCTGAAAAAACATAACACACCGGTTATGCTTTATAACGTCAGGCGGAGCATCCGCCCGGAATTAATTCCTTTCCTTCCATTTTTTCTCAATGATATTCATTATATCATAAATACGTGATAATGCACACAACGCTGTTCAATATCTTTATAAAACAAAAAATAAACCGACTGCCCAATTGAACAGTCGGTTGGGGATACTATGGGTCTCTAAGGGGTGATGTTATAACATTACATCATTTTATTCGTGGTTATGTCCTGCTTTCCGTTTATTGAAGCAATCAAAGCAATAAACCGGGCGGTCTTCAGAAGGATGGAAAGGTACTTCTGTTTCTTTGCCGCATTCAGCGCATACTGCCTTAAACATTTCACGCGGCTGGGTTCCGTTCATACGGGCTTTACGGGCCGCACGACAGGAAGAGCAGCGTTTCGGTTCATTAGCAAAACCTTTTTCTGCGTAAAATTCCTGCTCCGATGCAGAAAAAATGAATTCATTACCACATTCGACGCATTTCAGTGTCTTGTCTTCAAACATAGTTCAGTCACTCCTTTTCTTTGTACCCCATAGGAACAACTATCTTCTTACTGTACCGCTTCATCCTTTTGATGTACTTTGAAAACAAGTGAGAAAACGAAACAATAAACTAAGCCGGCCTTGAGATATCCTAAATTGAAGTATACCAAAAAAAGAAAACTTGTCAATGCTAAATTGCAATATTATTGGTTACAATTTTAGTAAAATTGCATTTTGACATTGTTTTAGCACTTTTTGTTATTATATAAGCAATTTAAGTTCTAAATCTGTCATGCTATTGCCAATTAGTCAATATTTTGTCATGTTTGCATAATCCAGCGTATAGGAACGTCCCCAATAATAGAAGCAGGTAATGGATGCATTACCTACATGCAGGTGCCAGGAACGGTTCAGATCCAGTCCCAGCATGGTGCAGATCAGCACCCGGATGACCCCGCCATGGGCGACAAAGGCCACATCCCCTTCGGGATACTGGTCCAGGATACGCTGTACTTCCGGATAAGCGCGCTTTTGCACCTCCAGCATGCTCTCTCCCTGCGGGATTTTAGTGTTGGCAGGGCTCGCAAAAAAATCCTTCCACTCTTTCGCATACTTCTTTTGGATATCAGCGCTGTTCATATTTTCCCAGATGCCGAAACTCATCTCCCGCAGTGCATCTGTTTCCTGCGGTTCGATTCCTTTAGCCTTACCAATGATTTCCGCGGTAACACTTGCGCGTTTCAGGCTGCTGGTATAAATAGCCTGCAGTGGAATATCCCTGAAGAATTCCGCTGCTTTTTCTGCCTGTTCAATCCCGTTCTGGTTCAGCGGAATATCTGTCTGTCCCTGAAAACGCATGGCATTGTTGTAATCGGTTTCCCCATGACGGATCAGATAAAGTTTTGCCATAATTCTCCCCCTTTCGCTGCTCTGGACAGCAGCGCATTCTTTCTCCCTTTGCAGATTCTGTTAGTTATTTCTTCTTCCTTGTTTATTCTTATCTTCCTGAACTTTGAACGAATAATCTTCTTTCTCATTATGTACGCCGGCTTCTTCAAAGGTTTCCATTTCCGTGTAGGCTTTGATACCTGCGTCGAACAACCGGAGACAGGTCAGCGCCCCGATACCTTCCCCATTGTTCAGGGACAGGCGTAACGGCGCCTGCAGCTGCAGTTTTTCCAACAAACCCGCACTGCCCGGTTCGGCCGATTCATCCCCTGCAAAACAGTATTGCAGTACACAGGGATTAAACCGGGCTGCGGCAAAGGCAGCCAGACAGCTGGCCACGCCATCCAGCATCACAGGGATGCGCATGCCTGCTGCCTGCAATATGGATCCGGTCATTGCAGATACCGGATGGCATTGCAGCCTCTCCAGCAAGGCAAGACCGTCTTCTTCTTCCAGCAGGTCCTGCCAGTCCGGCCTTAACTCTTTTTCACAGGTTCCCAGGCAGATAAGGCCTGCCTTTTCTTCAGCAATATACTCCCCTGTCAGCATCGCCCCTTCTTCCAAAAGGTCATACGCGGTTTCGCCGATTACCAGAAGCGGGATGACCCTGGCATTTACATGGGACGCAAAAACAGAAACCGCTTTCTTCTGCAGCATTGCGGCTTCGATTTCCGCTGTGTGCTTCATCTCGCCCCACAGTAAAAGGAGGCGCGTCTCCGGAATCACTACCAGCTTCTTATCCGAAGAGCCGACGATGCCCGCATAGCGCGTGGTCATGCTTTCCAGCTGTGCCAGTGAGCCTACCGGTTTAATCAGGTTGTCAAACCGTTTCTGCGCTGCATCTATTATTTCCCTGCTCAAGGGTTGAATTTTCGTAACCAGTTCTTCAATATGCATTCCTGTTTCCTCTGTTAAATAATATCCCATATGACGGATCATTTCATCCAACGTTTCAAGATTATATGATTTTCAACAGTTATCGTAAAAAGCAATAGGTTAAAAACAGTACGATCACGTTGCCGCATTCTGTCAGGAAGCCGAACGTATCTCCGGTCAGACCGCCCAGGTTCCATTTCAGATAAAACGCAAGGGCGATACAGGGAATACAGCTGATCACAGCCAGTTTGCACCACACCGGTCCCAAAAAGAAGAGCATCCCCGCTGCAAAAGCCACAGCCAGCAACAGATAGACCGGGCTGCCGCCGGTTTTAAACATTTCCCCCAGACCGCCGGGCCGGGCATTGGGGAACTTCAGGATATAGATAACCATCAGTGTCCGGGTAATAATGTACATGGATGCCAGTAAAGGTCCCAGATCGGCAGGCTTGAAAGAGCCGAACAAAGTGACCTTGGCCAGTATCAGGATGATGGCGCCGATTACCGCATTGGCTCCCACATGGCTGTCCTGCATGATCTCCAGTTTCCGTTCCCGGGTCCTTCCGCTGAAGAGACCGTCTGCGGTATCCATAAACCCGTCATACATCAGAGTACCGATAAAGAAAAGTTCAGCCATTACCAGGAACAGCCCCATCACATTACCGGAAAAACCGGCCAGCATACCGATCCGTGCAGCGCCCCACATCAGCGCTCCCATTATTCCCCCAACCAGCGGAAAATAAGGCACTGAACGGGCAAAATCATCAGGGAACCATACATCCCGCTTGGTCATCCGTATCCTTGTTAAAAATTCCAGGCAGGTAAAAAAATCACGCAGATAACGGAAGGGCCCGGTGGACCGCTCGGGCAGACGGATATTCAACCGGTTCCAGAAACCGGTTTCCTCTTCTACTTCGGTCCCTTTTTTCTTCAGATCTTCTTCAGCCATTTCAGTCTCCCGTCAGTTCCCGGTAGGTATCCAACGCCGCGCGCAAAATACTGATGGCCAGCGAGGCACCGGTTCCTTCACCCAGGCGCATGCCCGCATGCACAATAGGCTTAAGCTGCAGCACTTCCAGCATCTTCTTTGCACTCAGATCAGAAGAAAGATGGGAACACAGCAAATACTTCGCGCAATGCGGATCGATTCCATAGGCAATTAGCGCGGCGGCCGTCGCATTCACACCGTCCACCATGGTCGGTACATGCCGCGCCGCGCCTGCCAGCATCATGCCGGCCAGACCTGCATGATCGTAACCGCCGACCTTGCACAGTACGTCCATCCCGTCTCCGGCCTTCGGTTTATTTACTTCCAGGCCTCTGCGAACAACCTCTGTTTTGATTTTCATACGTTCGTCATTGATTCCGCTGCCCCGTCCGGTGGTCAGTTCAGGTGATAATCCCAAAAATCCGGCGGCGATCGCAGCGGTAGAAGTGGTATTGGCAATGCCCATCTCCCCGGTCTCCAGCAGATTGCAGCCGCCGTCTATCATTTCATCGGCAATACGCATGCCGGTTTCCAGGGCTGCAACAGCCTGATCGTAACGCATGGCAGGACCCTGGGTAAAATCGTCCGTGCCCCAGGCAACCTTACACTGCCGCACATGGGAAAAAGCGTGCAGGTCAAAATTTGTGCCTACGTCCACAACGATTATTTCGGCACCGGCATGACGGGCCATTACATTAGCGGCGGCGGTTCCCCTGCCGTAGCCGTTGATCATCTGCAGGGTCACTTCCTGCGGGAAAGCACTGACTCCGTATTTACAGATACCGTGATCGCCGCACATCAGCAGCATGACCGGACGCAGGCCCCGGATGCCACGGCCGTCCGTCATCATCAGATAATCCGCCGTCAGACCAGGCAAAATCCCGAAATCTTCTCCGGGCAACAACACGGATTCCCAGTTTTTCAGTACTTCTTTCCGGATGTTTTCATTTGGCAGCTCAATATATAAATCTTCTAACATCGAAGCACTCCATTTCATATCTGTGTAATCTGAACACTTACACGGGCATGGCACAGCGTAGTGACTTTCCCATACCTTTTGCCCGTGAAACCTTTACTAAAGCGGTCAGTCAAACCGGAACGCAAGGCGTTTGATATCTACAGCCTGCCCCGCTACCACATAAAAGACCTGGTCGGCAGCTTCACCGATCTGCTGGTTCACCCAGCCGGAAATATCCCTGTATTCCCTGGCCATGGCATTATCAGGCACAATGCCGTTACCCACCTCATTGGAAACAAAAACCACGGTCCTGCCGCATGCCCTTGCCGCGTCCAGCAATGCCTGTATCTGTTTCCGGATCACGGCTGCCTTTTCCAACGTGGTACCCTGCGGCGCATTTTTTCCATACAACATATTGCTCAGATAAATAGTAATATCATCAAACAGTATAGCGT
>DOSQ01000016.1 GCA_003512125.1 Acidaminococcaceae bacterium | reverse complement strand
TCGTATATAACACGCTGACCATGCAGTTGTTACTGGACCGTTTCAACCTGATCTTTGCAGGCGTGTTGGAACCGATGGACCAGGATGCGATACGGTCAGTCATGGCAAACGTGCTGGCGCCGTATTGGAAACAGCATGCCCAGAGCATTTTGTTCACACTGGAAGAGGCAGGCAATACGGATATTGGGAAAAAATAGGTTTTGAAAAGACACAAATTCACAACATTTTTGTTTTATATAAACAGCAGGGAAAGCAGGTGAAGCGGTGCGAAAGATCATCATGGCAGTCATTGTATCCGTCAGCATGGTGCTGGGAGTGGCTGCGATCACGGGTAATACAGCACAGGCGCAGCAGACAGCGGCTGCTGTGCAGTCAGAGGGCAAAGCCATCGATACGCAGGCTGCAGTTGTACAGCCAGACAGCAAAACTGCCGATGCGCAGGCTGCAGATGTGCAGTCAAACAGCAAAACTGCCGGTACAGAGGCTGCAGATACCGCCACAGCGGAAGCAGAAACGAAATATCCCGTAACGGAACCTGTGGCAGGCAGGGAAGATGTAGTTGCTTTTACTGATGCCGGTAACGGATTCCGTGTATTGATCCCGGCGGAACTGCAGCTGTACCCGCTGGGTGTCAACCCGGTAGCGGTGCTGCGGGGTGAAAACAAGGAGAAAGGTCTGCGGCTGGCCATCGACGCATCAGCCATCGACAGCAGAGGACCGCTGATGCCCTTTCAGGTGGATGCCTTCCGGGAAGACTTTCTGCGCCTTGTGAAAAGCAGTGTAAAAGACAGCGCCAATGATAAAAAGATTCTGACCAGCGGGGAAGTGGAACTGGCAGGACAGAAGGCAGTCCATGTTGTATCCACCACGCTGACGACAGACGGAAAGCGCAGGCTGCTGCGGGATGAATACGTATTTGTTACACAGAACCGCATGTTCGTGGTGATGTATATGATGGATGAGACGCGCTATCCGGAATATAAGGAACGGATCCCGGAATGGATGAACAGCGTGGAGATATCCCAGGTCTGGAAGAAGATCAATGTGCCGGGTACATCGCTTGCCACGGAAGTGCCGGCCTCCTGTATCAGTCTGAAGGATCCATCAGAAGTCAGCATGAGCATGGAAGTTTACGGGAACGAAAGCATCATGGTGGGTCTGGTCTCGTATCCCGGTGCACAGTTTGCCTTTCTGCCGCCGTCCCTTGACAGTCTGCAGCAGGCAGAACAGACCGCGGTACTGGAGGGACTGAAGCAGAAACTTGCTGCCGACACGAAAGGTGAAGCAACGGGTTACCGGGGCGAGTTTATAACCGTCGGAGGCCGGAGCTGTGTGAAAGGCAGCTATGAAGTCAATGGCAGTAAAAATGAAAGTTACACCTTTGTCAGGGACGGTCAGGTGATTGAACTGGGCTTTGTTTACAAACCGGAAAATGAAAAAGCTGTCCGGCCGGTCATCACACGTGCCATAGAAAACCTTCAGATATAAGATTCTCAGTTTAGTTTTATAAAAAAGCGTAAAGAAAGATGTATAACGATGCAGAAACGCATCCGGAATCGTGCTGAGCTAACGTAAAGGAGGACTCTGTTGCAATGAAAAAAGTATTTGCGATTGCATTAGCGGTTGTCATGCTGCTGAGCGTTGTTCTGGGCTGTACCGGCAAGAAAAAAGAGACGCCGCCGGCAGCACCAGGGACTACGGTCACACAGAACCAGGAGAACAGGAACGGCAATGTTGCCGGCGCTTCGGATAAAATTCAGCAAAAAGACAGTAAACAGCAGAAACAAACTTCCGAAAAAATAAATAACCCGGGAGATGCCGGCAAAGCATCTGAGGCCCGGGTAAAGGTTGAGAAGGGTAAAGCGTATACCGATAAGGAGCATGTGGCAGCCTACATCCATGTGTACAAGACACTGCCTCCCAACTATATCACAAAAGGACAGGCCGGCAAGCTGGGCTGGAAGACCAAAGGCACGCTGGACAAGGTGGCACCCGGCAAAAGCATCGGCGGGGACCGTTTCAATAATTATGAAAAAGTACTGCCGGACAAGCAGGGCCGCACCTGGAAAGAATGTGACATCGACTACGTAAAAGGGAACCGGAACGCCAAACGGATCTGCTTCTCCAATGACGGGCTGATCTATTACTCCGGATCCCATTACCGCGATTTTGTCAGGTTGTACTGATGGAAGCCAAGGAGGTTCAGCATATGGAAATCGTATTGGATGAAAAAAGATTCAAGGGCAGATCAAGAGCCCATGCCTATTTAAAGGAAAAATTGAACTTCCCCGATTATTACGGTAAAAATCTGGATGCGTTATATGATTGCCTGGGGGAAATCATGGAAGAAACGGTCATCGTGGTGCCGCGGATCATCCGCAACAACGAATACCTGGGCGACTACGGGCAGACCATGCTGCAGGTATTCCGGGACGCAGCAGAAGAAAATCCCATGCTGACCGTACGGTTCAAAGAGCCTCCCGGAAAATGACACAGCTTTCCGCTTCATGCCGGGCTGAACGCACAACCGCACGCCGGACGGGAAAGTCAGTGTGTAAGCAGGAGGAGACCGCCGATCAGAGGCATGGAGATCATCAGATAACGAAGATATTGTTTTGGAATCAGATGAGTGAACTTGGCACCGATAAACGAACCGATGGTCAGACCTGACAGGGTCTGGACGAAAACTCCCGTATCCATCATACCGCCGGCCAGATAGCTCAGACCGCCTGCTGCGGCAATGGGGACGATGATCATCATGGTGGTGCCGATGGCATGATACAGGGAGATGCCGAAGAACAGCATCAGGCAGATCTGGATGAAAGCAGTGGCCCCTATCCCGAACGCCCCGGAAAGGAACCCTGTAAACAGCCCGATGATGCAGCTTCGCAGATAGAACACCCCGCCGGAAGCCGTTCTTTTATTCCTGGCCACATAGTCGGCAATCAGATGGGAACGGAAGAGCTGCAAATACAGCAGGACCGTTGTCAGCAGAAGCATGATTGCGGTAGCAGGGGACAGCCACTTCGCTGGAATCAGAAAGGCAATATGGGTTCCGGCTATTGCTCCTGCAATTCCGGCCGCACCGGTTACCGCACCCAGTTTTACAAGGACCTCGCCTTCACGGTAATGACTGAGAGCCCCGGATAAAACGGTAAAGGTCATGCAGGACAGGGAAACCGCGATGGCGCTGTGGATCGGCACGGCAAACCCGACAGTCAGCAACGTGATGGTAAGGCCTGCGCCGCCGGCTCCCACACATCCCAGCAGCCAGCCTAAAACCAGCATGGCAGCAAAAATCATAACAGACACCAGATTTCTTTTATATTTTTAACTGTATTATTCTACCATACGGATATTCAAAAATAAAGATACTATCCTCTGAGAAGTTGCTTACAGTTCAGGGAAGACAGCAATGCGTAAAGAACTTGATTATTTCTGGGTAGGTGAAGAATACGGGGGCAGGCAGAGCCTGTTGCCGGACGTCATCATGCGGTTTGCAGGATGCGCCGCCCTTACCGCCTGCGACAGCCTGATTTACATGACATTATACAAAAACAAAAAGGCCCTTTGCCCTTTTTCCACATACCAGCTGCGGGGCAGGGACTATGTGAAATTTTTTAAGACGGTGAAACCCTATCTCCGTCCCCGTCTCATGGGGATCAACCGGCTGGACATTTTTGTGAACGGTTTTAAGAAATTCCTGCAGGAACATGGGCCTACCCTGTTGGACGTACTGCCCTGGTCCGGGGATCACAGCGAGAAGAATACGGAAGAGGAGATCAAACGTCAGATAGACCGTGGGTTCCTGATTCCGTATCTGCTGCTTCATCACCGGAACCCGGCCTTTGAAAATTATGAGTGGCACTGGTTCCTGCTGACCGGGTACGACGAAATGACGGACGGACGCTTTCTGGTAAAAGCAGTGACATACGGTTCCTATGAGTGGCTGGATTTTGCCAAGCTCTGGAATACGGGTTACGACCGTAAAGGCGGTCTGATATTACTGCGGGAGAACGGTTTGTAAAAATACCCTTATATGGTATAATTTAACCGGAGATATTCAGTATAAAAAGAGCAATATGATAAAAATTAAACCATTGTGTAAGACGGAATGCATTGGGTAAGGAAATACTGATCCGGATGGAATGGAGGCGCAGCTATGAAAAAAATCACATTGTTGTGTACGGCTATGATTCTCGCATTGGGCGTTTCTGTGTGCAGCGCGCAGCATAACAGTATGGCTGCAGAGCCTGCCGGAATCCGCTGTAAGGATGGCGTGTGTGAATTTGTTCCTGCTACTGCCGGAGTGGAAAGGACTTCGTTTGCAGTCATCAATCCCTATAACAACGCTGTGCCGGATATCGAAGGGCAATGGGAAAGGGATGTCAGGCAGCTGGGGCCTCACGACATATTTATTGCCGGGCAGTCGGATCCGCAGACAGGCGTAGTGTTTACTGCTAATCATCCCATAAAGAATTTCAAGGTACTGTCACTGCACTTCAAGGATTTCAGCAATGGCAAACCGGTCTTTCTGGTAAAGGAACTGTACACGAAAGAGGTGTTCCACCCGGACCGTCAGCTGCTGGTTAAATTCTCTTTCTTTGGATCTATCCCCAATAACGGAATCTCCTACACGGATCCCACAGGCAAAACCAGATATTATGCCGTGGATATGAGCGGGATGGACGGCTCGCTGTTATTTACTGAATTCTGATATAAAAAACGCTGATTAAATACATTTGTATGACGACCGGAAGACTCTGATGCAGTCAGTCACAAAAAGCGCCGGCCGGCGTGCAGACGAATAAATCCATGTTTCCCTGACATACTGTAACGAAATGTAACCGCTGCCAATCAACAGACTGGAGCGGTTACGTTTTTTATATTTAATGCTGTATGCAGGCTTTGGCCGGTTACCGGCCATATGCCACAGTTTTGTCAAACATCTGACGCAGAAAAAACGTGATTGCCTGCCATACTTTATAACGAAAGCATAAAGCGTTTCAATGTGAAAAGATGAGTCACACAGTATAGAATTATATAGCAGGAGGTACGCTATGAAAATTAAAAAATGGCTGCTGGGAACCGTCCTTTCTCTCTGCCTGCTGATGAATACGCTGGCGATGCCTGCCGCATCTGCCGGAGCCCTGGAGGATTTCGCAGGAAAAAATTTCCCCACTATCATGGCCCTGCAGGAAAAAATGGAAAACCGGAATGCGCTTCAGGAAAGCCTGGAGTATTTTGCGCGCTGGCATGACCTGGTGGACCAGGGCATAGCTAAGCTCGGCGAGTGGGGCGACATGCTGAAAGAAAAAGGCATGACCCTCGCGCTGGATCACTTTTCCGATAAGATTAATGAGTATGTGAACGAAAAGGCGCCTTTTAAAATCGAAAACGGACACGAAACGAAGATCGTGCCCGTTGTGACTGTTGGCAGCAAAGGATATATCGGAGCCGCCCAGATCTGCGGTCCGAAAGAACAACTGGATAAATGCAAGGCAACCCTGACGGTGGAAGGACAGCTGGCATCCGGTGCAGTGCGGGTGCAGTATCTGGTACCGATCGACACAGACAGCCCTGCCAGTCTGGAAAATGTGCACAGGGTGCAGGGCGTTGGCGTCAGCGCCCGCTTGGATCTGGGGTTCCCCGGGTGAGTGGACTGCGTGTCTCCCTAAAAGCTGTGATTAAAACCTAACGAAAAGCCGAAAGCGTGATGCCCCGGATTTTTCGTCCTCATGCCGTTGGAGCTGTGGCTGAACATATAGCCGAGGCTGATAGAATTGTCTTTTGTGTATTTCCACGTAAGCCGGGGCCCGATACGCCACATAAAGCCCCAGGGGCGGCCCTGGGCCGGAAAGGATTTGTTATAAATCAGGAAAGAACCGGAAAATTCCAGATCGCCGTACAGCTTGCCGCTGATGGGGCGTTCCCAGCGTATCATGCCGGCAGGACCCAGTCCCACGGCATTGCTGTTCCGTCGGATATCATCTTCCGTCGTGTAGCCGTGGGCGCGGGTCACAGTAAGGCCCCGGTGAAAGGTAAGGCCCGCGTGTTCATGGGCTTTCTGGAAAATATGAAGATTATAGTTGTCGATGAACCGCCTGGCATAGATGCGGTGCATCAGGTAGTCCGCCTGGACTTCCGTATTCGCTGCCTTTGCATGACAGACAGACTGAAAGACGGTGATCATCAGGAACGCGAACAGGATCGTTGCGATACAGACTGGTTTGCTGGACAGTTTTTTCATAAGAGCCTCCGGATCAATTAGGCAGTACCTCATTAAATGTAATGCAGCATAATTTGTGCGCGGAATACGGTGCACGGGTTAAGGGAACCGTTTAAGCAGCGTCTCCTTAAACCTCTTTCAATATTTTAACAGAATTCAGTTTGCTGTGTAAATGTTTTTTGTTTTAAGGAAACACATCCTTAAAAACTATTGCAAAATCGGACTGTTTTTTTTACAATTACAGTAACCGATATTATTTTAGCGAGGCATTTCAATTGGAAAACCAGTTTGCCCGGACGGAGCTGTTATTAGGAAAAGATAATATGGAAAAGCTGGCTGCCGCCCGTGTCTGTATCTTCGGAATCGGCGGGGTAGGCGGTTACGTGGCAGAAGCCCTGGCCCGCAGCGGCGTCGGGCATCTGGAACTGGTGGACAATGATACCGTCTGCCTGTCCAACCTGAACCGGCAGATCATTGCCACGCACCGGACGCTGGGGCAGTACAAAGCGGATGTGATGAAGGAACGGATCCTGTCCATCAACCCGGCGGCGGAAGTGACAGTACACAAATGTTTCTATCTGCCAGAAACCCGGGCACAGTTTGACTTTGCTAACTACGATTATGTGGTAGATGCCATCGACACGGTAACCGGTAAAATATCCCTGGTACTGCAGGCGGAAGAAAGCGGGACACCCATTATCAGCAGTATGGGGGCGGGGAATAAACTGGATCCCGCTGCGTTCCAGGTAGCGGATATCTACCAGACCAGTGTCTGTCCCCTGGCGAAAGTGATGCGCAAGGAGCTGAAAAAGCGGGGCGTGAAAAAGCTGAAGGTCGTGTACTCCAAAGAGCTGCCGGTGACAGTGCAGCGCAGCATTCCCGGCAGTGTGGCGTTCGTACCTTCTGTCGTGGGGCTGATCATTGCGGGGGAAGTGGTAAAAGATATTCTCGGCATCCATGATTCCATAAATTGATCCATTATATCGTAAATTAATCCACTATATATAGTGGATTATCTTTTTTTTCAGGCATATCTGTGCTATAATAAACTATAAAGTAACATTTGGAAGGCGTGTTGTTCTGCCGTTTTTCAGAACTGCAGACGACCTGCTTTCATGCAGCTTTATGACAAGGAACTGCCGAAGAATAAACTGACGGTTCTGAAGGAAGGAGACGTTTTATGAAAAAGATACTGGTTATGCTGGCAATGCTGCTGTGCGTTGCTGCATCCTGCTTTGCCGCGGAAGAACGTACGACGAAAGACATTTTTGCGGACACGACGATCGCCGATGTAGTGATCACCGGGGACCAGCTGCGCGTGCGGACTCATCCCGACCTGGATGGTTATATCATTAAAAAACTGAACAAAGGCACTGTGTGCAAATTTATGAATAAAGTAGAAGATAAGAACGGAACGGATTCCTGGATATACATCATCATGGAAGACGGTACCGTGGGCTGGGTGTTCGGTGCCTATGCCCGCATTGAAGGTACGGTAGAGTAATTTTTCCGGTTTACGGAAACAGGGATTCCTGTGACAGCGGACCTGCCGTACCGGTAACCGCCTTCACCGGCAGGCCGGATCGCGCACTGAACTGACAGGAATTATTGAAGCAATGCAACGACTTGAAAATTTCTGAAAGAGGGGAAAGAGTATGAAACTTTTAAAAAAGATGATTGTGGCCGGTGCCTTAGGTGTTTTAGCAGTAGCCGTGGCCGGCTGCGGCGGTGGGGATAAAAAGGCTGACAATGCGAAACCGGATGCGAACAAGCCGGTCATCGTAGGCGTGAATCCGGGGCCCCATGCGGTCATCATGGAAAATGTAAAGAAGATTGCGGAAAAGAAAGGCCTGAAGATCGAGATCAAAGAGTTCAGCGATTTTGTTAC
>DOSQ01000162.1 GCA_003512125.1 Acidaminococcaceae bacterium | reverse complement strand
CAGTTTGGCAGAGCGTTCATTCAGAACACGTACCAGCTGGGCAACTGCTTGCTTTTTGGAACTACGACGTAAACCTTTCGGCATGTCAGCATCCCTCCTCTACCAGCTGGCCGAAGGTAATCACCTCGTCGGCCAGACCGAATGCTACGCTTTCTTCTGCAGTGAAGAAGTGGTCGTAATTTGTGGCTTTTTCAATGACTTTAAGCGACTTTCCGGTATGTTTCGACAGGAGCCGGTTGATCTTGTCACGGGTCGCCAACATGTCGTCGGAGATGGTTTTAATGGAAGAGGTGTTGCCTCCGAGGGGACAGTCGATCAACGGCTCGTGCAGCATCAGTTTGCTGTTGGGGAGCAGGTAGCGGCCGTGCAGGCCGCTGGCGAAGATCAGAGCAGCCATACTGTAGGCTTCTCCGAGTGTTACCAGCCGTATGGGGGCCGGGCTGGTCTGGATTACGTCGTACATCAGAAGGCCCGCGTCGACGGAGCCTCCTCGGCTGTTGATGTACACGGTGATGGGATCAGTGTCGCTGACACTGACGAGGTGGGCTACAGACAGGGCGAACTCGAACGCGCTCTCCTGGGTGATCTCACCCTGGATGCTGAGGACGCGCCTGTCGTAATTTAGGGTCTCCAACGGGATCTCGTGAAACCCGTTGGCAGTACGTTGGATCACACTGCGCAAGATTCGGTCCTCCTTTCAGCAAAGGACTAAGGTCGATTGTAGTAGTATGGACTTGCGGCGGCCCCTTCTGTCCCTGCCCTGCGGTTCTGGCATGCAGTTCCGTCAGTTTCAACATGCTCGCGCAAACAGGGATGTTTTACGCGGTACTCCTGTCCGAGGCAGTTCCTTGGGGGTCGGCGCTATTAAGTTTTCAAGGTTCGCTGTTCACCGGCGTCATCCGGGGACAAAAAAACCTCGGATCAAACTACACCCGAAACTCCAAACACACATCTCTGAAAAATAAACGGTCGAATTGAAAATGAATGATTGCGTATCCACCCGGCCTCCTGCCGGATGCAGAAACGTTATTTGAAGTCCCCCGGTATAACCTGATCCGAAGTCTTCCACTTGGTTTTAAATATGAGGTTTTCAAACGCATGCGAATTATACCACAATCGGCGCAATCTTGTCAATAGTTTATTTGCAAATTTTTATAAAAAATACTATAAACGAGTTTTCTTCCTATTATATTACGCTTTCTCTTACGACGGCTATTGTATTTTGTTCAATTACTAGGATTGCTGATTTTTCCACACTTGGTGGTTTTTTCAGGCGGGACGGAACTCCCGGCAAGGAAACACCTTAAAAAATCCTTCATATTTTACCACATTTTACGTCAAAAAGCCAGTTATGCCAATCATTTAATTCAGGTCCTGCTGCTGTATGAATGGCAAGATTCACAAAGCCGCGTCTTTCAGTTCATAATTAATTACGTTAACAACCGCATCCACCTGTAGTGTTGTAACATCGCCAACAGCGAGTACACGGGAATACCCGAATAAATTTTTCATGTTCTTTAATCTACAATCTTGATTTTACTGGCAGCCACGGTTCGCACAAGCCGCAGCACCTGTTTAGCGGTCGCACGTAAATTCTCAGCAGAGATGTCTTGCCGCATTGCCTCTGAAGGAGTTGTAAATCGGCTTAGTATAGGGAAGAACGCGTCTATTCCGTACTTATTAACCTGTTCGGCACCAGGGCCCAGACAACCAGACAATGCGATGACCGGTTTCCCGTACCGTTTGGCTAACTGCGCCACACCGCAGGGGGCCTTACCCATCACTGTCTGTGCGTCCAACCGTCCCTCACCGGTAACCACCAGATCGGCGTCTTTAATAAATTTTTCCAGTTGTGTTTCTTCTATAACAATCCGGATTCCAGGCATCAAGGTTGCACGGGTAAAAGCCAAAAACGCAAACCCCATGCCTCCCGCTGCTCCGGTTCCCGGTATCGCAGGATCCGCCTTGGCAGATACCTGTTGCTGAACCACTTTTGCATAGTGAGCCAGAAGTCCATCCAGTTCCTCTACCATCTCCGGAGTCGCGCCCTTTTGGGGACCGAAAACTGCGCTGGCTCCCTGCGGCCCACACAACGGATTCTGTACATCGCATGCCACGCGGAAACTGCAGTCAGCCAATTCAGGAATCCTGTTTGATGTCCGTATCTCAACCAACTCCCTGAGTCCTTGTGCACCAAGCGGGATCTGCTTTCCGGAAGCATCCAAGAACTCATATCCCATTGCCTGCAGCATGCCCACGCCACCGTCATTCGTTGCGCTGCCGCCAATACCCACGATAAATTTCCGGCAGCCTTGCCTGATAGCGTCTACAATGACCTCACCCACGCCGTAAGTAGTGGCCTTCAGCGGATCCAGATCCTCCTGCCTCACCAACGCAATGCCTGCAGCACCGCTCATTGCAATCACGGCAGTACCACTAGCGGTGATGATGCCATACTCACATTCTACCGGTTTGCCACCAACAGGTCCGGTAACCCGAACCTTTCTCATTTTGCCGCCCAGGCCGTATACCAGCGCTTCAACCGTGCCTTCTCCGCCATCAGCCAACGGCCTTACCACCGTTTCAACATTAGAATCTGCCCGCCGGAACCCGTCTGCCACTGCCTGTCCCGCCTGGAGGGATGAAAGGCTTCCCTTGAACGAATCCATAGCTATGACTGTTTTCATCCTGATTCCCCTCGTTTCAGAACCATAAACATGTTATATATAAATAATTATACTACATTATTAACGTAAAACAAAAAATCCGGATTAAGGAGATTATCCCCCCTAAGCCGGATAGTTGCATTTCATTTGATTCATCCAGTGCTGCCGCTATCATGCCTATATTAATTATTCTCCTAACTGATTAAGCGCTTCTTTATCAGTGATTTCTTTATTCCAATCCTCCATATCAATCGTACAAATTTCCAACTATTTTGCAACGAAAATATGAAAACGCATGTTAAAGTGAGCAGAGAAATGCTTCGTTCACAATCTTGGAAAAAGTAAAACTAAATAAATAAACAGAAAAACCCATCAGCTAACAATACTGATGGGGTCTGTATTTAAGACACTATCTTTACAAAAAGTGTCGAGGGTTCTAATGGTGGAGATGAAGAGGATCGAACTCTCGACCTTACGGATGCGAACCGTACGCTCTCCCAGCTGAGCTACATCCCCACAAAAAAGATTACGGTACTATATTACGCCAACTCGATGAAAAAAGCAAGAGGAAATTCAGATTCTTTTTAATTTTTCTTAAGGAGTCGCTGCTTAAATAAGCTTGTGTGCCGGCCGAAGCTTTTTGAGACTGACAAAGAGATGGTCCGACGGCGCAGTCAGTCACAAAAAGCTTCGGCCGGTATGCAGCCAATTAATCAATGTTTCCTTTTTTATTTCATAGGGACAGACAACAGCAGCAAAATGACTGGCTGGTGCAACAGGTAAATCAGAAGAGAGCGCCGCCCCGGTTTTTCAAAAACGGAAATTCCTTTTGCAAAAAATGCGGGCAACGTTATTGTGGCCACTGCGTTTTTTCCTGACAATTCATTTTCTTCTTCCGTGCAACGGCATAAAAAGTATCCTGCCAGGAATAAAAAGTACCATGGAATTAAAGAAAAATAATCCGCAGAGAAAAAATTTTTGTCCTGAAAACCCAGAAAAGTCGCCAGCATCCCCTGTTCGTACCATGCTCCCGGCAATGTGTAAAGGACAATATTCTCAAATCC
>DOSQ01000181.1 GCA_003512125.1 Acidaminococcaceae bacterium | reverse complement strand
TGGCGCCGGCGATGGTGGAAACGTTTCTTGCTTCTACTTCACCGGTGGCGATGAATGCTTTGGCGATAGCGTTTTCAATTTTCTTCTCGTCAAAGGGTACGGTGATGCCGTTACGTTTTACTACATTCTTAAAATACGTCATGATGCTGCTTCTCTCCTTACATTAAATTTGTCATTTGCCGGAAAGTGCCGGATAATTTCCGGCGCTTTTTCATTTTTCTGTGTTACTCCTGATTTACTTTTGATTCCGGTAATTCTGTTACCTTGTTTTCTTTCAGCGACTGCTGCACGTCGATGAGCCGCTGGTTGTCGCTGCCCCGCCAGATGGCGCGGCCGGTCTTCAGTTTTTCCACGAAGGGACCGTCTACCAGAACGTCTAACCGGGTCAGCGCTTCTTTTGCGGTTTCCCCTGCCGCACCCTTTAGGATCTGTTCGAAGGTCCAGCCGGTGTAGAGCCAGATGTTCAGCCCGGCCTTTTTAGCCGCGTCCGCAATTTCAATTACTGCCTGCGGCTGCATCAGCGGGTCGCCGCCGGAGAAGGTGAGACCGTCCAGGTATTTTGTCTGCAGGATCTCCCGGATTACGTCTGCTGTGTCCCGCTCCGTGCCGCCCATGGGATCATGGGTTTCCGGGTTCTGGCAGCCCGGGCAGTTGTGGGGGCAGCCCTGGAAGAACAGGACATACCGCACGCCGGGACCGTTCACGGAAGAATGCTTTTTAACACCTGAAATACGGACTGTGCTCATGGAAACGACCTTCTTTTGCTGTGTTTTATGATACTGCCGGAAGAATGGCGCATGTATTCCCGCGCCGTTCCTGCTTCCCGGAACATCATCGGGGTTTTATCCCGTTTGGTAATACCCATTATAACACAATTAGTATGTCTGTCAATACCGAAACACAAGATATTGTGCTTTTACATAAAAAGACGGATGCTAAGTGACAAATATTGAGACTTGCCATATCCATTAAAACCATCATCACACTTTATCCTGTGATTTTTGGTGTTTTGCGGGTCGGCGTAATGGCAGCTTTCCCGAACAAAACGATAAAATGCAGGTATGAAATGTTACTAAGAGACAAAGAAAATAACACTGTCTATATATATTAACAGAAAGCAGGCTGGAAAACAGCGCTACGACTGGAGTTGCGAAAAAAATCCGGTCACTAAAGTGACCGGACGGGGAATTTTGAGTTAAAAATTTTACGGTTTTATACTTCATCCGGGTCCAGAATCCCCAGCTTACGTTTCCAGTACCGGGAATAGATGGCGCCCAAGGGATTGTGTGCCAGCAGGCGGTCTTTGGCAACCAATGCCGTCACCGGTCCGTCACAGTTGGCAGTGAAGATGGCATCGTGCCCTACGCAGAGACCGCAGATGATAAACAGTTCCACACCTTTTTCCTTTAAGAAGCGGGCCTGGAATTTGGGATTGCACATGGCTTCATGATCCAGTTCCGGTTTCACCTGCTTGAGCCCGTATTCTTTTTTCGCAAAGCTGCAGTTTTTACAGCAGACGCTGTAAAATTCAAAACCCTGCTGGGTGTAATAACGCGCGATGTACCGGGCTTCGGCGTTCAGACCGATGCAGAAGGCCATGCCTAATTTCTTATAGCCCATGCATTTGGCAAACTCGGCAATCTCCTGCAGGCGGGTAATGTTGCTGTAAAAAGTTCCCTCCACATAAGCAGCGGCCTGCATCATTTTCAACTCGTCTTCCGTGTAGGCCCGCTTCACTTCTTCCTCAGATACGCCCGTGCAATTGACGCCTTTGGTATAACAGGCGTGGGTGGGGCAGTTTGCACAATCTGCTTTCATGATTTTCCTCCAGTTTTAAGATTCTCTTAATTTAAATCTGCGAACGCTTTGTTTTCAAATTGTAAAACGGTTTTTATTGTGTCATCTTTCATTCCGCTTCATTCATCTTGTGACGGACATGGATCAGCGCTTCGTCCAGAATGTCAATTACGTGCTGGTCGTCCAGGGAATAGTAAATGCTTTTTCCTTCCCGGCGGGCCTTTACCTGGTGCGCCATGCGCAACAGTTTCAACTGATGGCTGACGGCGGACTGGGTCATTTCCAGTGCGGCGGCTATATCGCTGACGCAGAGTTCGCCGTGGGAAAGGGCGTTGATGATCCGCATGCGCGTTTCATCACCCAGCACTTTGAAAAACTCTGAAACGGCGCTGAGCTGATTTTCTTCCAGCATCTGTGCCTGAACTTTTTTTACGATTACGGGATCGTAGTTTAAAGGAGGGGCAGAGGCGCTTTCTGTTTTCTTGCGCAATGGTTTCGTTGCGGCTTTTTTAGTTGTCATAATAAAACCTGCCTGTTCTGTAATAGTGTCAAATGCTCAACGCAACAAGACTTATAACATATGTATGATTATAACATATGTTTTGTAAAATTGTTAAAGAATTGCCTTGAAAAAAACATATAACGGGCTTAAGATTAAAAAAACGGGTGATAGTTATTTTCTGAAAAGAATTGTGAATACGGAAGCGGAGTCTTGCAATGAAATTGTTTTTCTGAATATAAAATGAATAATGAACGATAGTAGAATACATAAAAGGTGATTTTACGGAGGGAACTGACATGAAACTGAAGAAACAGATGGTTTTACCTGTTCTGTTATCTCTTTCTGTATTTTTTAGCTCGACGGCAGCAATGTCCGCCTCTGCTTATGCTTCTGCCGCCCCCCGGACCGCAGTGGTAAGGCAGCTGGCGGAAGCCGCGCCCAACAACACATCTATTCCGGAAGTGGAAAAGAAGAAACCGGATACGTCTGACCGTTCCGGCAGCGCAAGGTCCCGGAAAGATTCTTCATTTTTTGAGGATCTTCTGGAAAAAATCGCGGTGATGTTTTTGGTGTATATGTTTATAGAAGCAATCAATTCGCTGCTGAATGACTTTTTCCATGACGGGGACACGAAGATTAAAATTACGCCGAAGGAGAAGCAGAATCCGTCGAAACAGAACCAGCGCGATAACAACCTGAAACGAATGCCGGGGCAGGAAGTGTAACAAGCCGATAAAAGAAAAAGACGAAACGGAAAGCATGGTTATGCTATGCTTACTGTTTCGTCTTTTTTATCAGCAGTTATTATAAAAAATTCAGTTATAAACTATCCGCTGTCTGTACTTTGATAATACGTAATTTGATAATATGTGATAATCTTTTGCCGGCTGCAGTCCTGTTACAGATTTCTCTTTTGGAATTCCGCAAACAAGTCCACCGGTTTCCCTGAACAAAGGTTATAGTCCGGGCAGGCTTCTGTCGCTTTGGCCCGGGCCAACTGTAAATCATGGTACACGTCCCACTTGGCCTGCACCTGGGCATGTCCGTACTGGCGCAGAATATACGAGGGGTGGAAGGTGGCGATGCAATCGTACCCCTGGGGTGTTTTGAACCATTTGCCCCGCTGCCGGGTGATGCGCATGGCCGGGTCACCTAAATAGTGCATGGCGACACTGCCTAACGCCACGATTACTTTTGGCTGCAGAATGGCGAGTTCCCGTTCCAGCCAGATTTTGGCGCAGAAGTCCGCTTCCGCCAGATCGGGGGTACGGTTGCCTTTGGGACGGCATTTTACGATGTTGGTGGTCAGTACCCTGTCCCGTGTCATCTGGACAGACCAAAGCGCTTTATCCAACAGCTGCCCGGAAGGTCCGATCAGCGGACAGCCGTAATCATCCTCCACGCCGCCGGGGCCTTCGCCGATAAACACGATGGGGCTGTCCGGGCAGCCGTACCATCCTACGGGAGCCTGGCAGTCCTGACGCAGATGACAGGAACTGCATTTATCCAATTGTGCGGCCAGTTCGGCCAGCTGATTTTCTTTTATGCTCATGGTCAACCTCGTGGTATAATAGATTACAGAATCTTTTGTATGGAGGCGCTGATTAAACGGGTTTGTGCGATGTCCTTAGCGTGCAGACGAATGAATCAGTGTTTCCGTAAATAATTTTACAGGAAGTTGCCTTGTCATGTCAAAGGTTTATGTGGACACAAGGAGTAATACGTATGAAACGGATCCTTACGCTGTTACTGGCGCTGCTGTTTTGTGTGCCGGTTGTTTCGGTAAACGGGAAAACAATACCGGTAAAAGAAAAAAGTCTTGAACAGTCTGCTGCAGACTCGTTACGCACCGTGACTGCGCCGGTGATTATTGACAGGCCGGTGCGCCTTACGGAATACCGTAAACAGCTGATACGTGAGTATGCATTTCAGCATTACGGAGAGGAATTTACGGAAATCGTTCCCCAGACGGTCATCGTGCACTGGACGGAATCGCCGGAGGCGGACGGGGTGTATGATTATTTTTATAGGGAAACCAGAAACGATGGCACGCTGAACGTCTGCTCCCAGTTCCTGGTGGACCGGGACGGTACCATATTCCGCCTGACCCCGGAGACCATGCTGGACCGGCATGCCATCGGCTATAACTGGTGCGCCATCGGTATTGAAAACGTGGGCGGCACTGCCAATCGGGAAGATTTAACAGAGGCACAGCTGCAGGCCAATGTGCTGCTGATCCGTTACCTGCAGGAGAAGTATCCGACGGTTCGTTACGTGTGGGGGCATTACCAGCAGACGTTGGCGAAGAAAAACGGCCTGTTCAGGGAAAATGTCAGCGACTATTTTCACGGTAAGGTGGACCCGGGACCCAAGTTTATGAAAGCGTTGCATAAAAAACTGAAAGATACAGGACTGCTGTTTTTTGAGCCGTAAGTTTTATGGTATTGTAAGTATTACGGAATATAGAAAGGACACCGGTGTAA
>DOSQ01000099.1 GCA_003512125.1 Acidaminococcaceae bacterium | reverse complement strand
CAGCGCCATGTGTACGCCCACCTGATTTTCGCCGCAACTCCATCCGCTTTATTTGCTGTGCCCGAAAATCAAAGGAGGCTTATTTTGCATGCGCAAAAGAAATATCTATTTGCTCTGCGCCATCACGTTTTTGCAGGGCATGGTGTTTTATGCCGCCGTGGCCACGCTGTACCGGCAGGCGGCGGGGCTGAGCGTCTTTCAGATCACGGCCATCGAAGGGATCAGCGTGGCGCTGTCCATGGCGCTGGAGATCCCCTGGGGCTGGGCAGCGGACCGCCTGGGCTACCGGCGGGTGATGATCCTGTGCAACGCCCTGTTTCTGGTCACAAAGATCATTTTCTGGCGGGCGGAAAGCTTTCTGGGCTTCCTGACGGAGCGCCTGCTGCTGGCGGTGGTCATCAGCGGCCTTTCCGGCGTGGACGCCAGCATGCTGTATCTTTCCGCCCCGCCCCGGGATGCCCAGCGCAATTCCGGCTGGTATTTTGCCGCCGGAGAGGCGGGCGTGCTGCTGTCCGGCCTGCTCTACACGGCCTTTCTCAGCGGCCAATACCGGCAAACGGCGCTGTGGACGGTGGTTACTTATGCGCTGGCTGCCCTGTTGACCTTATTTTTGCGGGAAGTGCGCCCCAAGGAAGGCCGAAAGCCGCGGGAGCCCCTGGGCAGGCTGGTCCGGACGCATTTCCGCGTGCCGGGCATGCTGGCGCTGGTGATCTGCGCCGCGGTGTTCTCCGAGACTGTCCATTGCGTGACGATCTACTTTAATCAATTGCAATACCTGCGCTGCGGGCTCCCTGATCGGGCCATCGGCGCGGCTTTCCTCATCGCCTCCCTGGCCGGGCTCTGCGGCCCGCTGTCCGCCCGGCTGACCCGGCGGATGGGCCGACGCCCCATGGGGATCGGCCTTCTGCTGCTCTCCGCCCTGTGCATGGACCTGCTGGCCCTCACCCGCTCCGGACCGCTCTCCATCCTGCTCGTCACCCTGCTCACCGCCCTGGCCGCCCTGTTTTCTCCCCTGGCAGACACCCTGGAAAACGAGAAGATCGCCACCCCGGACCGCGCCACCGTCCTGAGCCTCAACGCCATGATCAGCGACAGCCTCATCGTGCTGCTGGATATTGGCCTGGGCCGCGCCGCCGACGCCTCCCTGCCCCTGGCGCTGGGCATCTGCGGTATTGCGTGTCTGGGTGCCGCGGGGCTGTTCCGGATGGTTCGTGTTGAGCCTTCATTGAATTAATAAAACTGCCCAGATTCCCACTATGAATCATCGCTTACATCCCTTCATACGAGCCGCCACCGTAAGTGTTCACTATTAGGATGATTTTTGCATCAAGGAAGACTTCTTCATCTGCATTACTCAAATTTTATAATATGTAGGCAAATGGACCGTTTATGCTTGCATCATCAACATTGTGGAATCCTCAATTTCATGTAATCCGGCATCGGGAAGATATCACCCTCTGGTCCGGCTTTGAAAAAGCATGTTCTGTGCAATTGATCCCACGAGTTGCATAGACATTCATAAGCTGATTTATTGCTGTAAGCACCGGGCATAGGCGACTTCAGGTATTGAACAAGCGTTTCCTTTTCGGACTTCGTCAGTTCTTCTATTACCGGCTTAAGATAGTGTGCACCTGTCAGCGAAATCATTACTTCCGTACCATTTGGACGCCTGTAATGAAAATGTGGCCTTTCATCTTCATCATCAGATAAATGATAAATTTTCGCTATTACTTGTCCTTTCCTTTGGAGTACTCCGTAGCATTGTTCCTTTCTCCTCGTGTGCAAATTGATATAATTCGGCACATGGAGCATCTGCGAAATCTTAGTCGTGTTGTGATCATTCCAGGTGTTGATCAGCTTTTGCCAATGCGCGAATGTCATATATTCCTGCAGGTGCCGTCTGTCCCGCAGTCCCATATTGACGTCTCCATCCATAAGAGTTGCTTTCTCCAGCATCAGGCAAATAGGTTTTCCGCGTCTTGGATACCAGAAAAAATGAGGGGTTTTCGTGCACCGACAATGGTCACAAACGCATATCATTTCTTCACAGTCTGTCGTATCGACCAATATCTGTTCCTGCGGCTTAGATTCTTTTCCAGAAAAGAAGGGCTCAACGATATATTCGACCTTCTTGACGCCAAAGTCGGGGAGAAGATTCATTACATCCCGGATGCATTTTTTCCAGGCAGCGGATTTCATCTCTGGAGGAATACGGAGAACAGCGTTTCCATCGATGATTGTTACCATACCTCTTGCTGCTTCTGGCCATCCGTATCGCATCGGAGAATGAGTAAAATTCCAGTTTTCCATATACTTTCGTGATCCGGTACCAGCCATAGCATAGTGCATAGAACGAAAATTCTCCAATACATCCTCCCAATTATCGGGAAGCAGCTCAGGCTCTGGCGGTATATCATCAATTGTAACAACTGCCACAAGTGGATTGATTAGCAAATATCCGCAATTCTCCCAAAAAGAACAATACCAGATTCCCTTTTCAAATTTTTTCACAGTTGGATTTCCTCATCTTTCATCAGCAGTATGATAATGTCCGGAATGATCCGTGATAAAGCGGATTTCTTTCAATCCCTGTATTTCCTGTGACAGGCCGAACTCATGAAGTATCTTTTGCTGGATCTTTGGCGTATTCAGGTCTGGATGGAGAAAAACCCGCGCTGTAAAATTATCAATCTCCACTCTCCCACGGGGAAAGGTGTCGTATCGTTGCACACCCTTCAAGTCCGGATTCCGGATCTTTTTCAGAATTTCCCATTCTTCCTGGTGGCTTCCGAGTATCTCACGTTTTCCAAAGAATGGAACAGAATAGCCCCGGTAGCCTGTTTGCGCACAGTGCACTTTGACAGTAATCAGTTTTTCGCCATTCCACCAGAACAGCCCTCGGTATAGTCGTAGGAATCCTGTCCAGCCCTGCGCGTGAGTTTCCCGCTGCGGGCAGTTTCCATGTTCATCCAGTTTCGTTCCACACCAGGGACAGCAGTTGCGGGACAAGCGGTATTCATAGAAAGCGCCTTCGCCGATATGCGCTGTTTCTGGAATGATGATTCGTTTTAGGTTCTCGCATTCGGAAAACGCATACCGGCCGATATCCTGAATCCCCTCCGGCATAACAACTTCCTCCAGCCAATCGCAGGCAGAAAATGCACCGAAATCGATTTTCCGAACTGTAGAGGGCAATACCAGCCGACGAAGCTTTGAAAGCCGGAAACAATGAGCTCCAATCCATTCCATTCCTTCCGGCAACACAATCTCTTCAAGTTCCAGATTCTTAAACTGATGTCGAACAATTCGTTTTGTACCTTCCGGCACAAGCAACATACTCATCCGTTTCACTTCTTTCCGTTGATCTTTTCGTTCAGTATTTTCAGTTCATCACTATGCAGATATGCCTGATGAATCATGGCGCGAGTATACAACCTGGCATCTTCCTGCGCCTTGAAATACCGCTGGACATAATCTGTATCGTAGTTTTCCGGGTAAGGAATGTAGTCTTTGAATCCCCATGCAAGTACGCAAATTGCAAAGCCCCAGATTGG
>DOSQ01000202.1 GCA_003512125.1 Acidaminococcaceae bacterium | reverse complement strand
CAGATAAGCCAAAACTGGCAGACGTACTGGATGACTTTTTTGCATTTGTAGGCGACAGCATCGTATTGGGACACGATATCGGTTATAATGATATCATGAACATTAACATGGCCTGCCGCCGGTTTCAGCGCCAGAAGCTGTTCCTGCCCCAATTTCTGGATACGGAGCGCATCGCCAAGCGGCTTCTGCCCACGCAGACAGGCGGAAAGTTTGGGCTGGACGCACTGATGAAATACTATGATCTTCAGGCCGAAGGAGAGCACAGGGCCCTTGCAGACTGCTATTCTGCCTGGGCCGTCTATCAGTGTCTGTTAAAAGAATACGAAAATAAAAAAGAAGAGTTGTAACAAAACTTTAAACGGTTTTTGTTACAACTCTTTTTTGCATCCTTTACAGTTCATCACATCATGAAAACAGAAAGAACTTACTGATTTCCTTTTCCTGCCTTGATTAAAACGGCTTATATTTTTTCATAATGGCCCGGGCCACATGGTAACCGTCCAGCGCGGCACTCATAATGCCGCCAGCATAGCCGCATCCTTCCCCGCAGGGATAAAGGCCGGCATGTGTTACACTCTGATAATCGGCTCCCCTGACAATCCGCAAAGGCGCCGAGGTTCGCGTTTCTACCCCTGTCAGAATACCGGACGGACCGTCAAACCCTTCTATCCTGCGGCCAAAATAGTGAATCCCCTGTTTCAGCGTGTCGGCAACATAAGAGGGAAGTACCGGCTCTAAAGCACATTCCGTCACACCGGGCCGGTAACTGGGTACGGATCCGTTAACAGACAAAAGTGTCTTTTCGGCCCCGGAAATATCCCTGTATTGCGCAGTAAACTCTTTCATACGCAGCTGCGCATCCCGTAATGCAGGCGCCGTCCCCTGCAAAAAGCTTTGCACACTTTGGGCAGGGGCTTTATAATTCCGTCCGCCTGCCGTGAAAGCAAGTCTTTCATATTTTCTCTGAAACGCAACGCCTGCCAGCGGATCTGTTCCGAAATCATCAGGTGTCACATTGACCACCAGCGCGCTGTTGGCAATACCGCTGTCCCGTTGATACAGGCTCATGCCGTTGACCACTACACCGCCTTCTTCAGAGGCAGCCGCCACAACCTGCCCGCCCGGGCACATGCAGAACGAATACGCCACGCGTTTCCTGTCTTCCGTATGATAGACCAGAGCATAATCCGCCACGCCAAGGCGCGGGTGCCCTGCAAAATCCCCGTATTGTGCCTTGTCAATCAATGCCTGCGGATGTTCCACGCGCACACCTATGGCGAATGCTTTCGCTTCCATGCCAACGCCTTTGGAGGCCAGCGCCTGATAGGTATCCCTGGCGCTGTGCCCACAGGCCAGAATGACCGTTTCCGTTGCCAGAACCGTTCCATCATTCAGCAGCAGTCCTGTCAGTCTGTCATTCCTGACTGAAAAACCAACAGCCTGCGTTTCGCAGCGGATTTCCCCTCCGCATCGTTCAATTTCGGCAACCAGCCCCTGGACCATCGTCCGCAGTTTGTCCGTGCCTACATGAGGCTTGTGTTCTGTTAAAATTTCCCGCGGCGCTCCTGCTTTGACAAACGCCTGCAGGATATCAGCCATAACCGGATCATTCACACGGGTAGTCAGTTTGCCATCCGAAAACGTTCCGGCCCCGCCCATGCCGAACTGCACATTAGACACGGGATCAAATTCACCGGTCTGCCAGAACCGTTCAACGTCAGCCACCCGTTCAGCCAGATTCCGGCCACGCTCCAGAACCACAGGCCGGTACCCGTACTTTGCCAGTTCCAGCGCCGCGGTAAGACCCGCAGGACCGGCGCCAATGATAACGGGGCGTTCCTTCATGGGCACTTCTCCCAATTCAGGTACGCCCGGCTGTACAGGGGCAAATTCACTGACACCCGGCCGGCAGATTATCTTCCGGCTTACAGACTGAGGCACATCCACCTCTGCTGTTACATGAAACAACAGCACTATATTATTCTTTTTGCGGGCGTCCACAGCGCGATGCAATACCTGCACCTTCCGCACGGCAGTCTTTCTGACTGCCAGCCTGTCTGCCACACACTCTTTCAGCGTCTTTTCCCTGAGCAGGCTCATCCGAACATCGTTTACCCGCAACTGCATCAGTGTCATCGTATTCCTTTACCGTTTCAAAACTTATTCGTTTGTTCCCTCTGCAGAAGTACTGTCTACTGTAATATCAACATCCACTGTTTGTCTGGATGAACGTACCCCTTCCGGCAGTATGATCTTCACCGGTACGGTTGCATCTTTGGTAATCCTACCCAGGTCAACCGGTTCCAGGTTCAGTTCCTTCAGATTGTCTACAACGGAAGGCGCACCGGTCACAGTAACCTTATACGGGTTTACGGTAGCACTGGTAAGTTTTAACCCGTCCGCCAATTCGCCTACATAAGCAACCTTTACAGGAACCGTAGCCATCTGGCTTCTCATTTTCAGTTTAGTGCGGACAATAACCTCCGCCGGATCAATCTTCACGTCCTGCATATCCATACCATCTTTTGCTACGGCCAGCGGTTTCTGTGTTACAGTAAACTCTTCGCTTCGTCCGCCTACATCTACCGGAACAAAAATCTTATCCAATGCTTCCAGACGGGTCGCGGCTCCCTCAACTTTCACTTCCGACGGGGTCAGCAGGTGGGACTCCACGGCAAAATCTTTATTAGGCGAACCGATAATTTCTGCCGTGACAGGCACGATCTTATCCTTCTTCACATCGATAAACAGATTCACCGCCGGCGGGGTGACCTGAACCACGTCGCCTCTCGCAAAGCGGGCATTGATCAGAACCGTATGCGTTCCCACCGAAAGATTACTCATGTTGACAAAAGCAAAAATATCACTTACCGGCATATCCGCCAACGCGGTTCGCGTTCCCCGGACCCGTACACTGACTTTTTCCGGCATATTAAAGACGATCATTCCTTCAGCCAGATTACGTTGGGCCAGCGGAACCGCAAATTCCTTTTCCATGATCGGGTTCTGTTCGCTCATCACGTACAACCATAAACAGCAGGCAATAAACACACACATAAACCGGGCAAACCATTTATCACGGTTTTCGGTATTCTTGTTAATCATGATTTGCCTCCCGGTTTAGCAATCTGCTTTTCTGATTCGTTGTCATCGTTCGTCTTATTGCGGAATTCATTCAGCTTTTCCCGGATCATCTGCCTGATCGTCAGATGGTGGTGGCTCTCAAAGGCTGACTGAAGCATATCTACCACATCTTCCCGCCGCAGGTAACGGTAGATCTCGCCATTTCTGGTAACAGAAATGGTACCTGTTTCCTCACTGACGACTACAACGAGGGCATCTGACTGCTCAGAAATACCGATCGCCGCCCGATGACGTGTGCCCAACTCCTGGCTCAGGCCTCTGGCATCTGTCAGCGGGAGCAGGCAGGAAGCCGCAATAATACGGTTCCCCCTGATAATGACCGCACCGTCGTGCAACGGTGTATCCTTCTCAAAAATATTCAGGAGCAGGCTGTCTGTCACAAGCCCGTCAATTTTTACACCGGTTTCAATCCGTTCTTCCAGACCCACGGCCCGTTCAAACACGATCAGCGCGCCAACTTTTCGCTGCCCCATAATGACCGCAGCATTGGCTACCGCCTCGATCATATCATTCAGTTCCGTTTCATCCAGTTCCACATGTTTACGGAACAGACGGCCGCGGCCAATCTGCTCCAGCGCGCGGCGCAATTCCGGCTGGAAAACCACCGGCAACGCAACCATCATCATGGTCATTGCTTTTTCCAGTATCCAGTTGATGACATGCAGGTTCAGCCATTTACTGGCAATAACCAGCGCCGCCAGCACCATCAACCCTTTAACCAGCGCCGCAGCCCTGGTATTTTTCAGCATAATATAAATTCTGTACAGAAAAAAAGCAACCAGGCCCGTATCAATGACATCCAGAATGCCAATCGTCCTGCCTAATGCCTGAAATTGTTCCAGCAATGGTTTCACCCTTACTTTCTAAACTGAAAAGATTGACCGGCGGAATACATCATTTACTGTTTCTGAATCAGAAGCCGGTATCCTTCGGATCATCTAAAACAAGCAACCAAACACAAATTTTGCCTTATTTTTTATTATAACAAACTTTTCCCAAATCTGCTATAAAAACCAAGAACTCTTTTGCAGAAATTCTTCCTTACATTTCACAAGGAAACATCCTGTCAAAAGAGTTCTATTATGAATCATCAAATTTTCTTTTGCAAGGTTTTCAGTTTATCTTCCTGCGCTTTCAGGATGGCCTCGCCTTTTTCCAGCTGCTTGTCATTTTCTACATAACTGGGTCCCCCGTACGAGACACGGGCGTTGACACAATGCTCCGGATCCAGCGCCTGCATCAGATCCGGTTCGAACAGCTCACTGAACGTTTTGTATTCGTCCAAAGTCATATCCAGCAGGAACTTATTTTCTTTAATGGCATATGCTACGCACTGTCCCACTACCGCATGAGCCTTGCGGAACGGCAAACCTTTCCGGACCAGATAGTCTGCAA
>DOSQ01000129.1:1851-2572 GCA_003512125.1 Acidaminococcaceae bacterium | reverse complement strand
CGCGATATATCCAAGAAAATTGAGGAAGAAATGGAATATCCCGGACAGATCAAAGTGGTCATCATTCGTGAAACACGGGCTGTTGACTATGCGAAATAATGGTATGGCTGCGTTCCGCAAGGCTCGCAGCCATTTTTTAGAAGGTGAAAACGTATGCGTATACCAGGAGCTGGCGGTGTGCAGGATATCCGCATTTATGAAGTTGCGTTCCGGGACGCCTGGGACCTGATCTTTGATTGTCTGAACGATATCGGTATTGATGTGGATGAACGGGATGAAGAGCATTTTGTCGTCCATGGTCATAAAAAGAAAAAGTTTTTTGATGTTACCCTGCAGGATATGGGAGACGGGGCAGTACAGCTGTTTTTTGACCAGCATAAAAAATATATTGAAGTATATACATGGAAGCCCGATTACAGTGATGTTGATGCGTTTTTTAAACTGTATGAACAGCGTCTCATTGAGATGAAGGCGTTCATCCGTTGCACGAGCTGCGGGCATAAGGTGCGGGCCAATACGAAATTCTGCCCGGAATGCGGCACACGGCTGAATTTCAATGAAGATGTGATTGACAATTCGGATGAGAAGAAGAGCATTTTTGATTCTATTTTCCGGAGTGATGATTAACCAATGTACATAAACCGTTGCAGCCGGTAAGACATTGCAAAACCGTTCCCGTTTGCTATTCCATGGATTCATTCGCCTGTGGCTTCGAAACTCG
>DOSQ01000129.1:0-1800 GCA_003512125.1 Acidaminococcaceae bacterium | reverse complement strand
CTCAATGGCTCGTGCGCAACGCATCACGCTATGCCTTCGGCTTGCGTTCTGCGGCGCACTGCAAGTAGATAAAAGTGTCCAATCAGCTTCGCCCTACGGGCTTGCTTCTTGGGCTTTTATCGTAACAGTCTCGCCACGGCCGGCTCATTTCATCTCATGGAATGAAGCAAACGCGCACGATGTTTTGCTTATGCCTTACCGGCTGCAACGGTTTTTATTTCCCTATACAGCTGTTTTCTATCATTGTTAAACGTGTTGCTGCCTCTGGGGAAACAGAAAAGCAGGAAAACAAAAAAGCTGCTCTCCGAAGAGAACAGCTTATTGTATCATTTCTGATTATGCGCGGGTAACATTGCCGGAACGCAGGCAACGGGTGCAGACATTCACGCGTTTCACTTCGCCGTCAACGATAGCCCGTACAGTCTGTACATTGGGCTTCCATGCAGCTTTGGTGTGACGGTTGGAATGGCTTACGTTGTTGCCGGACATGATGCCCTTACCGCATACTTCACAAATATGTGCCATTTGGTTCGACCTCCTTCACAGAATCAGCATATTGCTACTAATTAAAATTTAACATGAGTATCTTACCACAAGTGGAATTGAAAAGCAAGCATTTTTCAAAAATGTCAAAGAAAAAAGAAGGAATAGTGCTATAATCTAAATAATATGATAATGATTGTTGCAGGAAGGACGGGTGTTTATGGAAAACTGGTGGCAAAAACCGATTACCGCCTTAAAGGGAATCGGGTCCAAACGGGCGGAAGCCTTTGCCCGTCTGGACATTGCGACGATCGGGGACTTGCTGAATTTTTATCCCCGTCTGGACAGTTATATTGATTATTCTCATCTGGCGACGATCAGAGAACTGAAGACAGACGGTTCCCGTCAGATTTTTGAAGCGGAGGCCCTGCGGGCCGTGGAACGTATGTCCGGTGGTGGCAGGCGCTATGCAGTGATTACCGTGAAAGATGAAACCGGTTACGCGGAACTGTTCCTCTTCGGCGCCCAGCGTTTTCAGGCCCGACGGTTTAAACCGGGCAGCCGGATTCTCGTTACGGGCCGGGTGAAACCGGGCCGGACGGCCAAGGCAGTAAGCGAAGTGCTGCTTCAGCCCTGTGATGAAGATAACCTTGACAAATCGGTAGGGATTCTGCCTGTTTATAATCTGACGGAGTCGCTGACCCAGCAGAATCTGCGGGCAGCGGTGCGGCAGGCATTACAGATGGCGAAGGAATATGGGCTGCCGGAAACGATTCCGGAGAGCATTTGCAGACAATACGGATTCTTATCACGCATCGAAGCGGTGAGCAACATCCATTTCCCCGAAAGCATGGAGAAGTTCCGTACGGCAAAAAAGCGCCTGGTGTTTGAAGAATTGTTTTTGCTGCAATGTGGGCTGATGCTGAACCGGGAGCATAATCATGACGGACGCCCGGGGATCAAACTGGCACGGGACGGAAAGATTGTTACACAGGTTCTGCAGAATTTGCCTTTTGCACTGACAGAAGCCCAGCAAAAAGCATGGGCGGATATTTCCGGCGATATGGAAGACGTGAAGCCCATGCACCGCTTACTGCAGGGCGACGTAGGCAGCGGTAAGACAGTCATTGCGGCCCTGGCGCTGGCCAAGGTGGCGGAAAACGGATTCCAGGGGTGCATCATGGCGCCTACGGGCATTCTGGCCCAGCAGCATCTGGAGACACTGACGGATTTTTATAAAGGGACCGGAATCACAATTAAAATTTTAACAAGCAATACCAAGGCTGCGGAACGCCGTGAAATTTTACAGGAACTGGC
>DOSQ01000155.1 GCA_003512125.1 Acidaminococcaceae bacterium | reverse complement strand
AACAGGCTGGCGCTGCCGCCCATTAATAATTTTGACATAAATTCCTCCTGATTACAAAAATAACAGTGCCTCCCGACACTGTTATTTGTTGTTTACTGTAATAAGCTTTTCACGATGGTGTTGATCCGTTTGCCATCAGCACGTCCCTGCACCTGAGGCATAACCGCCTTCATGACCTTTCCCATTTCTTTCGGGCCCGTGGCGCCGACGGAAGCAATCGCTTCTTTAATGATAGCCGTCAGTTCTTCATCGCTCATAGCTGCCGGCAGATACGCTTTCAGGATTTCCAGTTCCTTATTGGTCTGTTCAATCAAATCCTCGCGTTTGCCTTTGATGAATTCAGCCAGGGAATCTTCCCGCATCTTGACTGCCTTCATAATAACAGCTAACACTTCATTTTCAGTAAGCTCTTCTTTGTTTTTTCCGTTGATTTCCGCATTGCGGATGTCGGACCGGACCATCCGGATCACTTCCAGACGAAGCTTGCCTGCTTCCCTGTCCTTCATCGCCTGCTTCATATCAGCCATCAGTTTTTCTTTTGTGGTCATCCGACCCGCCTCCAATTATCTGGATTTACGTTTTCTGGCTGCTTCGGATTTTTTCTTGCGCGCAACACTGGGTTTTTCGTAGTGTTCGCGTTTTCTAACTTCGGAAAGAATGCCAGCCTTCTGGGTCGCACGTTTGAAACGACGCAGTGCGCTTTCCAGGGACTCGCCTTTGCCAACTTTAACTTCTGCCATCTGATCTCCCTCCCTCCACACACTTAGGGAAGTGTTCGGTTTATTTCATCATATCCAGATGCCATAACACATCTGTACATAATTTTACCTGTAGATTATATCGCAAATGGCAGAATCTGTCAATAAATCCGCACCGCCAAATCCCGTTCTTTTCACTGTTTTTTGTGAAAAAAATGAAAAGAAACAAGTTATGCGGAAGTATGATATCTTACAGGATAATCTCCGCGACTGGAATAACAAAAAACAGTCCCATGATTTATTCTTTCGGGAAGGGCGGCCAGCCCATGGCTTTCCCGCCGATCAGATGGATGTGCAGATGCTGTACGGTCTGCCCTCCGTCTTTTCCTGTGTTAATGATCAGACGGAAGCCGTCTTCTTTAACGCCAAGCTTTTCGGCAATCTCCGCAACCTTTCCAAGCATATAACCAACCAGCGAAGGTTCTGCTGCCATCACATTGTCTGCATGGGTCTTGGGAACTAAAAGCACGTGTACCGGGGCTGCCGGTTCCAGATCCTTGAATGCAACCATCTTGTCGTCTTCGTACACTTTGTTGGAAGGGATTTCGCCTGCCGCGATTTTGCAAAAGATACAGTCACTCATGATTATGCCTCCTGTCATTTAATGATGCTTTTAGAAAAAGAATTCGCAAAACCGTCTACGATTGCTATTCCATGGATTCATTCGCCTATGGCTTCGAAACTCGGGCTTCGCCCTCAGACAGTCTCGCCATTGACGGCTCATTTCATCTCATGGAATAACGCAATCCTTTCCGATGTTTTGCTCATTTCTTTTCCTAAAACTGCAACTTCTATTTAAATTATATGATTACTCCTTTACACTTGTCAATTAAGGCTTCCGTGATTTTTACATCGATTATTTTTCCGCACAAAGATTCATCGCCGGCAAATTCTACGCGGATATAGTTATCCGTTAACCCTTCGATGAGACAATTTTCTTTTTTATTACCGTGCGTCTCTTTGCAATTTCGCACTTCCGCTATTTTTCCTGAGTCTTTTACCACCTGTTCGGCCAGCACGCGACGAACGGTTCCGATACTTTTTGCAAAATAAGCCTGCTGCATTTCGCGGTCCAGCTCCGCCAGTTTTTCCGCACGATACTTCTTTACAGGTTCCGGAATCTGATCGCTGCGTGCGGCAGCCGGGGTGCCTTTGCGTTTGGAGTATGGGAAGATGTGCATCTTGGCGAAGCCGCATTGTTTTGCAAAATTGCAGGTGGCGGCAAACTCATCTTCCGTTTCTCCGGGGAAACCTACGATGACGTCTGTTGTGACTGCAATGCCAGGCACTTTGTTACGGATCTGCGCCAGCAACGTTGCGAACCGCTCTGTATCGTACGGGCGGCGCATGTCTTTCAGTATTTTATTACAGCCGCTCTGCAACGGTAAATGCAGATGAGGACACAGACGATGATCTTCCGCCATCAGATCCAGCAACCGCTCTTCCACCTCCACCGACTCCAGGGAACCCAGCCGCAGCCGTTGTAATGCAGGAACGGAGAGCGCCGCTTGCACCGCGTCGTATAACGTTGTCCCGTCTTTCATCTCTTTTCCGTAACAGCCTAAATGAATGCCGATCAGGACGATCTCTTTGTATCCGGCTTTTGTCAGGCGCTCCACTTCTTCTTTTATACTTTGCAGGCTACGGGAACGGAGCGGGCCTCTGGCGTAAGGAATAATACAATAGGAACAATATTGGTTGCAGCCTTCCTGAATTTTCAGATAGGCCCGGGTCTTGTCCGCCTCGTTACCGCCGGACATTTCCTCAAAGCGTGTATCCTGCTCCCAGGGGCGCACTTCGTCATCTGTTTGATTCTGCTTTCTTTCCAGCGCCGCTTCCACCAGCATCACAATCTTCGCCCGGTCCTGGGTGCCAATGAGCAGATCCACCCCATCGATGGCTTTCACTTCTTCCGCCGCGGTCTGGGGATAACAGCCCGTCACCACGATCAGCGCGTCATTCTCTTTGCGGATGGCACGCCGGATCATCTGCCGTGATTTTTGCTGCCCCGTATTGGTCACCACACAGGTATTCACCACATACACATCGGCCTCTTCCGTAAAATCGCAAACGGTGTAGCCCGCCTGCCGGAACAGTTCCTGCATGCTGGCCGTATCCGCCTGGTTCACTTTGCAGCCCAATGTCATAAACGCAATTCTTTTCATCTCATTCCGCTTTCTCCATCAGAAGTCCTACCCAGTCTTTGATGCGGGTCACTTCCTTCACCCGCAGCCCAACGTTCGCCGCAGCCTCTGTCACATCCTGCTGATAATTTTCAATGATGCCGCTGGCGAAGAACAGGCCGCCCTCTTTCAGCTTGCCGGGAATATCCGGCAGCAGCAGGATGATAATATCCGCTAAAATATTGGCAACGATCACGTCCGCCTGTCCTTCCGTCCCATGGAGCAGATCCCCCTGCTTCACTTCGATGCGGTCTGCCAGCCCGGCCTTGGCAATATTTTCCTTTGCCGTCCGCACCGCCACGCCGTCTATGTCCACAGCCTTTATTGTTTTTGCGCCCAGTTTTGCCGCCGTCATGGCCAGGATGCCGCTGCCGGTTCCCACATCAAACACAGTGCTGTCCGGATGAATGATCTTCTCCATCGCTTCCAGCACAAGGCAGGTGGTAGGATGGGTTCCTGTCCCGAAGGCCATGCCCGGATCCAGTTCCAGCACCACATCATCCTCTTCAGGTTCATACGCTTCCCAGGAGGGTTTCACCACAATGTGTTTCCCCACCCGCGTCACATGGAAGTACTGCTTCCACTCATCCGACCAGTCCGTTTCGCTGACCTTCCGGAACAGCGTGGATCCCACGCGGAATTTCCCAATCCGTGTTTCCACAGCAGCCAGCTCTGCCTCGATCCGTTGCAGCCGCTGCTGCAGTTCCCCGTCTTCCGGGTAATAGGCCGTCACCGTCACAATGGATAAATCCGTCTCTTCCGGCAGCGGATCGCACAGTTCAAACGGCAATGACTTGCGCACGGTTTCATACAGTACCGGGTCTTCAATGGCCACTCCATTCCGTGCGCCGGCCTCCCGCAAAATTTCCGCCGTTACTTCTTCCGCTTCCTGTTTCACTTTTATGCTGACTTCCAGCCATTTTTCCATGTTCATATCCCCAGATTATCTGTTTCGTACAAAATCGCAGCAACCGCTACCAGCCCTGCGGTTTCTGTCCGCAAAATGCGCCGTCCCAGGCTCACCGCGATACCGCCGCTTGCCTGCGCCAACGCAACTTCTTCATTGGAGAGCCCGCCTTCCGGGCCAATGACCACCCCAATGCGTTTTGCCTCTTTATGATTCTGCAGCGCTTCTTTCAGGCTCATCCGGTTTTCGCTTTCATAGGCAATCAGCAGCAGGTCCCATGTAGTATTATGCAGGATCTGCTCCGGCTTCATCACATCATGCACCGCCGGGATCACATCCCGTTTGCTCTGTTTAGCCGCGGCTTCCGCAATCTTCCGCCAGCGTTCCACTTTCTTCTCTGCTTTGGAACGATCCAGCGCCACAACCGAATGGGTCATCGCAACCGGATAAATATCTGTAACCCCGATCTCTACAGCCTTCTGTATGATCAGCTCCATCTTCTCGCCTTTAGCCAGCCCCTGCAGCAGGGAAATCTGCACGTCCGGCTCGTGGGACTCCCGCAGGATCTCACAGGCTGCAACAGTCACCACATTGGCAGCAGCGGCGGTAATTTCCCCCACAAAGCTGATCCCGTCGTCCGCCACCACCTGCAACCGGCCGCCGGGACCCATTCGCAGCACATCAATAATGTGGTGGGCATCCTGCCCGGTAATCTGCATTTCATTTTTAAAAGGCTTCGGAATAAAAAAACGGTGCATAGGAACCTCTCGCAAAAACAATATATGGTTTATTATAACACAGATTCCTGTAATTGCGGAAAATAAAACGGCGCAGCCTGTTGTTGCAAGCCGCGCCTGTGTGAAATTTTTATATATTATTTCCCCAGCTTCGCCTCAATCGCTGCCAGCCGCGCTTACCATAGTATACCTTGCAGAGCAACTTATTTAATCATTAATTTATCCGGAAGGCGCCCCCGGAAAATGTAAAACCCCTGTTTCGGCGGGGAAAACTTAGTACCCCTGCGTAACTTGCAGTTTGACAGTTGTATCTTTCGGCTTCGCCTGTACAGACATACAAACTGTCACTCTTTATATATTAAGAAACACTGGGGCGAAACCCCTGTATCCATGCTGGTTTCCGTAAAAAAGTTGGTCATTGGAATGACCAACTTTTTTAACAGGGGAACTACTGCTTTATATATCTCTGGTTCCTGCTGTTTGGTTTATCAGGCAAAGTCATCCTGACCAGCCCCTGTTCCATAGCAGGGTTCATATAATTCTTCCGGAAAGTCTCTTTCGACTTTAATCCCAATGCTTCCATGATTTCCTTTGCCGTATACGGAATCTCGAACTCCATACAGGCCAGCATGCGCTTAACATATTGGGAAGTCTTGGTGTCAGTTTTTTGGACCTGAACGATAATCTCATCCAGAATCTGATCAATCATGTCAAGCATGAACTCTATAAACACATCCGAATTCCCGTTCACATGGCACCGTGCAATGGCGTCATAATACGCTTCCTGAAACCGTTCGATCTGGCTCTCCAGCGGAATATAGGCAAATACTTTTCTCCACCTGTATAAAATAACCGTATGCCACAGCCTGGCCATCCTTCCATTTCCGTCTGCAAACGGATGGATAAACACAAACTCATAATGGAACACCGCCGCTATAATCAGTGGGTGAACTTTTCCTTCATTTGTTTTCAACCACAAAAGCAGATCATTCATCAGACTGTTTACCATATTAGGCGGCGGGCAGACAAATATACACCTGCCGCCGGAAAAAACACCCTCCTCCCCTTTACGGAAATCGCCTGATTCCGCTACCGTACGGTACGTCATAATTTTGTGAACAGCTTTCAGATCCCTGATGCTCGCAGGGTTAATCTTTTCTATATTCTCATACGCCTTGAATGCGTTCTTTACTTCCTGTATTTCCTTTTGATCGCCAAGAACAAGATGCCCATTGATTACATCTCTGACCTCATTTAATGAAAGGGAATTCGCTTCAATCCTCAAAGAAGAATGAATGGAACGGATCCGGTTGCTTTTCCGTAGATGCGGTTTCGATTCAAACTCTTTGTGAACAGTAATCTTCCCAACCTTTTCGGAAATTGCGGAAACGAGTGCAAGCATTTTGTCTGATATTGTATACGGCGGAATATAATGCTCCAACTTCGTCACCTCATCTTGCGTATTATCTTACGTATTATCTTGCTTATTATTCCCATGTTGTTCTATTGGTATTTTATCATAAATTTTATCGCCAAGTCTACATTTTTACAGGCTTTACACCATATTTTACAAGTTTGCCCGACATTTGTAATACACAAAAAATACGGCCTGCATTTAACTGCAAGCCGTATCAATTGCTTTCTTACTTAAACAAATCTTTAATTTTGTCCAGGAACCCTTTCTCTTCCGGGTTGATGTTGTCCTTGGCCACATCGGCAAAGTTACGCAGCACCGCTTTCTGCCGTTCGGTAAGCTTCGTAGGCACCACGACCTTGATCCGTACCAACTGGTCGCCCCGGCCGGTTCCCCGCAGCCTCGGAATACCCTTGCCCCGCAGGCGCATCACCCGGCCCGGCTGGGTTCCTTCCGGAACTTTCATGACAACCTTGCCGTCCAGGGTGGGCACTTCCACTTCCGCGCCCAAAGAAGCCTGCACGATGTTGATCGGTACTTCGCAGTACACATCGTTGCCGTCCCGTTCGAAGAACTTGTGAGGCTTCACGAACAGATACACGTACAGGTCGCCGTTGGGTCCGCCCTTGGCGCCGGCGGCTCCTTCGTTGGCTACCCGCAGACGGGAACCGTCCGCCACACCGGCCGGGACTTTTACCTTCAGGCTCTTCTGCTTTTTAACCGTACCTGTGCCGCGGCATTCATGACAGGGGTTGGAAATAATCTTGCCTTCCCCATGGCACTTGGGACAGGGCCGCACGGTCTGCATCTGACCCAGCATGGTGTTCTGCACCACGCGGATCTGACCGGTGCCGTGGCAGTCCGGACAGGTCTCTACTTTGGAACCGGGTTCCGCGCCGTTGCCGTGGCAGTGGTCGCAGGTCTCGTCCCGGTACAGGGAAATCTCCTTTTCCACACCAAAGGCCGCTTCTTCGAAGGACAGGTTCAGGTCAAAGCGCAGGTCGCTGCCCTTCTGGGGCCCGTTGTTGGCCTGGCCTCCCCTGCGTCCGCCGGCACCGCCGAAGAACATATCGAAAATGTCCTCCATACCGTTGCCAAAACCGCCTGCGCCGAATCCGCCAAAGCCTTCAAACCCGTTGAAGCCTCCGGCGCCTGCGCCGCCATTTTCAAAGGCCGCCATGCCGAACTGGTC
>DOSQ01000173.1 GCA_003512125.1 Acidaminococcaceae bacterium | reverse complement strand
GCAAAGTCCATGGGATTCTGTTTCCGGTCATCCACATCCACCCGGGCCCCTGCCAGCATGTCATTCAGGTCGCGGCCGGACAGGCAGCCGTATCGTGGAAATTTTTCCACACTGTAATATACATCGCCGTCCACGACGTAAGCAAACCCGTTGTCGATCAGCGCCTGTACCGTATTGATAATGTCCGGGATATGCCGGGATACCCGGGGATAGATCTGTACACGGCGGACATTCAGCTTGTCCATCACTTCAAAATAGGACTCAATATAACGTCCACAGATATCGCTCCACTGCACGCCTTCCGCATTTGCCGTATTGATGATCTTGTCATCCACATCGGTGAAATTCTGGACATGCAGCACGTCATACCCTTCATGCTCCAGAAAACGGTGAATCACATCCCATGTCACAAAGGGACGGGCATTGCCGATATGGGGATGGTTATACGGAGTTACGCCGCAGACATAAATGCTTGCTTTCCCCGGAACCTTAGGAACAAATTCTTCTTTTTTGCGTGTCATCGTGTTATACACTTTGATTGCCATTCTGTATTACTCCTTGTCAGTTATAAAGAAACTCCTGCTTTTTCCAGACTCTTTAAGATTCGTTTTTCCGTGCGTTCCAGTCCGAACAGGGGAATCATCTCCGCCAGTTCCGGACCGTGCTGGTTCCCTGTCAGGGTAACCCGGATCGGCATATAGACCTGTTGTCCTTTCAGCTTGTTGGCTTTCTGGACTTTCTTAAACGCGGACTTTACCGTATCCCGGTTCAGTTCCGGCAATGCTTTCAATTCTTCCAGCAAAGCCTTCATGACCATGGGCGCCGTTTCTTCCTTCAGTACCGCAGCGGCTTCTTCGTTTTCAAAATCAAAGTCATCACTGAAATACATAGCAACTTTTTCCGGAATCTGGGCGCCGTAATCAACCTGGGTCTGGGCGGTAGCCACAACCTTCTTAAGCCATTCCAGTTTTGCGCCGTCCTCTTCGCCGGTCATATAGTCAGCCTCTTTCATAAACGGCACAGCCAGTTCCCAGAACGCTTCAGGTGTCATTCTGCGGATATGCTGGCCGTTGATCCAGTCCAGCTTCTTAAAGTCGAAAACTGCCGGATTTTTAGCTACGCGGTCCAACGAAAACTCCTGGATCGCCTCTTCCATGGTAAAGATTTCTTTTTCCCCGGGAGGAGCCCAGCCCAGCAGCGCAAGGAAATTATTCAGACCGGCCGGAATATAGCCTTTCTGACGGTACGCATCCAGAGACGTTGCGCCATGCCGTTTGCTCATCTTCGTATGGTCGGTTCCCAGAATCAGGGAAACATGGCCGAATACCGGTTTTTCAAAGCCCAACGCGTCATAGACCAGCAACTGCCTGGGCGTATTGGATAAATGTTCCTCCGCACGGATTACATGGGTCACATGCATGAGGCTGTCATCAATTACCACCGCATAGTTATAGGTAGGAATCCCGTCAGACTTGACAATGACAAAATCCCCGATTCCGTTGGAATCAAATTCCACATCGCCCCGGATCAGATCGTGGACAACGATCTTTTCATTGGGCGGTACACGCAGACGGACGGAAGGCTTGCGGCCTTCCGCTTCATATTTTGCAATCTGTTCCGGCGTCAGTTCCCTGCATTTTCCCATATACCGGGGCATCTTTCCTTCTTTCAGAAGACTTTGCCGCTCTTCCTCCAGTTCTTCCGGCGTACAGTAACAATAGTAGGCTTTCCCTTCCGCCAATAACTGGTCTGTATATTTTTTGTAAATATCCAGCCGTTCCATCTGACGGTACGGGCCGTACGGGCCTCCCACGTCAACGCCTTCATCCCAGTCCATGCCCAGCCATCTTAATGAGTTTTTAATATTTTCCTCAGATTCCGGCGTAGAGCGTTTCCGGTCCGTATCTTCAATACGAAGAACCATCTTGCCGCCCAGTTTTCTGGCCAGCAGCCAGTTAAACAAAGCGCTCCGGGCGCCGCCGATATGGAACGGCCCCGTCGGGCTTGGTGCAAAGCGTACACGAATTTCCTGTGACATTGAAAATCCCTCCAAAAATGATATTCAAACTTTTTCTATATTTATTTACTATATTAGTAATCTGTTATAAGCCTTATGCAGACAGCCTGACAGAAAACGTACCCGGCTGTCGTAACTTACATCGCAAAAGCCACGCAGACCTCAGGCCCTTATGATACTGGCCACTGCCTCGGCAGCAATACCTTCGCCTCTTCCGGTAAAGCCGAGTTTTTCCGTAGTCGTCGCTTTTATATTCACCGCATCTTCCGTTACGCCCAGGTCACTCGCGACCAGTGCCCGCATAGTTGCAATAAACGGCGCCAATTTCGGCCGCTGCGCAATAATGGTTACATCTACATTATTGACCTGCCAGCCGTCTTTCTTCAGCAGCTCAACAACCGAACACAAAAGACAGCGGCTGTCAGCGCCTTCAAATCTGACATCGGTATCAGGAAAATGTTTTCCTATATCCCCCTTGCCTGCCGCGCCCAGCAATGCATCCATCAGCGCGTGCAGCGCCACATCCGCATCACTGTGTCCCAACAGGCCCTTTTCATACGGTATCTGTACACCCGCCAGAATCAGAGGCCTGTTCTCCACAAGAGCGTGAACATCAAAACCGGTTCCTATCCGAAACTGCATTAAAAATCACCTTGATTCGAAATTATTTATACAAAGTCCTTTAAACGAAAAGCAAACACTGCAGGAGACACAGCTTAAATGAGTTTGTTTGCTGACAGAGCAGATGAATTAAGCAGTGTTGCCTTTATTCTTTTCCAAAATCTTCTCTGCCAACAGCAGGTCCTCCGGCGTTGTCACCTTAATATTCTCATAATCTCCTTCCGCTACCGCCACCGGATGACCAACAGCCTCTACCAGTGAAGCATCATCTGTTACCGCAAACGGATGCTCTTTTAAAAACGCATAGCCCCTCCGTAACACATTGATCTCAAAAATCTGGGGGGTCTGCACGGCGCATAACGAAGACCTGTCCGGGGTGGAAACAACAAAGCCGCGGGAATCTGTGATCTTTACCGTATCTTTCATGGGTACTGCCGCAATCGCCGCGCCACATTCTTTTGCTTTTGCAAAAGTACGGGAAAAAACTGCCGGTCCCGCAAACGGCCGGGCGCCGTCATGCACAGCCACATAACCTTCTGCATCGGTTATCAGCGCAAGCCCATTGGCAACCGAATCCTGCCGTTCTTTTCCCCCCGCCGTAACCTGACAGGAAAGCCAGGGAAAATAATCAGGCTGGTATTCCCGGAGCATCTTTTCCGTATCTTCAATCTCCCCGGCGCCCACAACAACAATGGCACGTCGTACCAACTGTGTCTCTGACAGCATTTTCAGACACAGAACCAGCAACGGGATCCCACCGACTGTAACAAATGCTTTATTTTTACCCAGCCCCATGCGCCTGCCTGCCCCGGCGGCGGGGACGATCACGGTCAGCAACTCTTTCATTTTCCCTCCGCAGCGGCTAGCACATCACGCACTTCGTGATTCTTTGGTACCTTTGCAAAAATCATCCGCCCGGCAGAAGTCTGCAGCACAGAAGTAACAGCCACGCGAATCTTGTTCCCAATATATTTGCGGCCGCCTTCTACGACGATCATCGTGCCGTCCTGCAGATAGGCAATTGCCTGTCCGCTTTCTTTTCCTTCCCGAAGCAGGTACGCCGTCATCTCTTCCCCCGGAATGACTACCGGTTTCACCGCATTGGCCAGATCGTTGATATTCAGCACCTGGATTCCCTGAATAGACGCAACCTTATTCAGGTTAAAATCATTAGTTACAATGACAGAACCCGTGTCCTTTGCAAGGGCAATCAGTTTGCTGTCAACATCCTGATATATTTCATATTCCAAATCCTTAACAATAACAACATGACGGAACATTTCCTGCAGTTCATGGATCAGGTCAAGTCCCCGCCGGCCTTTTGCGCGCTTCAGATTGTCTGAAGAATCCGAAAGACGCTGCAATTCATCCAGAACAAAATGGGGAATTACAAGATTGCCTTCCAAAAAACCTGTTTTCAAAATATCCGCAATGCGTCCGTCAATGATTACACTGGTATCCAGAAGTTTGTTGGACGACACCAGCGTAGCAGGCACAGAATCCGTACCAACCACGGTCTCTTCCTGCAAAACCTGTTCTGTTTCTTCCCCATTACCGGAAAAATCTGTTCCCGGATGCCGGGAACGGTAAAACAACCCCAGAATATCTTTGCTTTTGTACAAGGCAACTTTCGCGCCCGTTAACGCCAAAACGATACTTAAAATAATCGGGATATAGGAACCTATAATCGGGAGACGCGAAAACGGGGCGCCGATCAGGTTAGCGAGAATCAGACCTACCAATACGCCAATCAGCGAAACAATGATATCAGCAGAAGGTGCTTTGGCAAGTACGGAAGCTACAATTTCCGAATACTTCAAAAGATACTTGATCAGGAAAGGCGTAATAATCCAGCCGATCCAACTGAAAAACAGTACGCTTAAAATAGCAAAGAACCAGTGAATATAAGAATAACCCAACAACCCTTTGGAATGGACGTTATAGCCGATAAGAATAGAAATTTGCGGAAGCAGCTGTTCCATAAGTATAAGTCCGGTGACAGTTAAAACCACGGCTATAGCGGCAGTGAGTATTCTTCGCAGCATGGTCATCCTCCTTTCTTCAAAAGTCATATACATATGAAAAGATAATACTACTCCATCATACTTATTTTTATATTTTACTACAAATTCCAATTTTATAACAGTATGCAGATGTTTTTTTCACAAAAAAAATGCCAGAATCTCTGTTCTGACATTATAATTGAAGACCTGAATGTATTTTTTGCCGGCGCTCATGCTATATTCAGCGCTTTATCAATCCATTTTTCCGCAGACTCTATATTGCTGTTCCTGACGATCATTATCTCACTGGCCAGAATCTGCCGTGCATTCCCCAGCAGGCGGCGCTCTCCCGTAGAAAGGCGTTTTTCTTTATCCTGACGCGCCAGGATACTGATTACCTCTGCCAAATCCAAAACATCCCCGCTTTTCATTTTATCAATATAAATGGTAAAACGGCGGTTCCATGTAATGCTCTTCAGGTTATTGGCCACTTCTGTTTCCAGTACCTTTTTAATCTCTTTCATCTTTTTTTGAGGAATAATCGGGCGCAAGCCAACCTTTTCCAGATTACAGACGGGAATACGCACTTTCATATTACCCAGGAACATGGTAAGCACTAAATATTTTGTTGGCTGCTCTTCGTACATCCGCTCTTCTATGGCTTCTATCTGCCCCGCACCGTGCATCGGATATACTACTTTGTCACCAATTGAGAACATTGGCAACCTCCATACAGAACACCGGGAAATGCTATAAATACTTTCGTGTATCAAAGCATATTGAATACACATACATTATAGCATGATTTTTTACAGCCGTCAAAGTTTTTTATTATACATCAGTGTCTGTATACTGTCAACACTATTTTACTCTAGAGTGCAAAAATTATTCAAGCATGGCGCGTATCGCCTCTTCAACGCTTTTTACCCTGATAATTTTTCCTTTAAAATCCGCCGGCATATGCAGCCTGGAATCAGGCACTACAAACTTCACAAAACCCAGCTTTGCCGCATCGGCAATACGGCGTTCCATGGCAGGCACGCGCCGCACTTCCCCGGTAAGTCCTACTTCTCCGAAAATTACCGTTCCGGCAGAAACCGGACGGTTCCGGTAACTGGAAAACAGAGCCGCCAGCACAGGAAGGTCGGCCGCCGGTTCATTTACCCTGATACCGCCTACCACATTCACATAGGCGTCATAGGTGCCAAAATCCAGTCCCATCCGCCGTTCCAGTATAGCTATCAGCATGTTGACCCGGTTATAGTCAAATCCGACAGCAGTCCGGCGGGGCATTCCGTATGGGGTACGGGCCGCCAGCGCCTGGAACTCTACCATGACAGGCCGGTTTCCTTCCAGACAGCCGCCAATCACCGCACCGGTCACTTCCTGCTCCCTCGCTTCCAGAAACAGTCCCGCCGGATTGGGAACTTCAATCAGCCCCCCCTGCTCCATGGAAAAAATACCGCATTCCTCCGTGGAACCAAAGCGGTTTTTCAGCGCGCGCAGCACACGGTAGGCATAACTGCGGTCGCCCTCAAACTGTAAAACCACATCCACCATATGTTCCAGCAAACGGGGACCGGCAATATTCCCGTCTTTTGTCATGTGCCCGATAATCAGAACCGCAGTTCCGGAAGTTTTGGCATACTTCAGCAGGCGTGCCGTACACTCCCTCACCTGCCCCACGCTGCCGGCCGCTGTTTCTAGATCGCCGGTATACATCGTCTGGATCGAATCGATGACCAGCAGACCCGGCTTTTCATGTTCAGCCTGCAGGAGAATACTGCCGATTTCCGACGCAGTCATGATTAACAGTGCATCAGTACAGTTCCCCAGGCGCCTGGCGCGCATAGCCGTCTGCTCTTCTGATTCTTCCCCCGATACATACAATACTTTTATCTGTTTCTGGCTGAAGCGCATAGCGGCATCCAGAAGAATCGTGGATTTCCCGATACCGGGATCACCGCTCAGTAAGATCAGGCTGCCGGGAACGATTCCGCCCCCCAACACCCTGTCAAATTCATGGATACCCGTTTCCATACGGTGTACCGGCTTTGCTGCCACACTGCTGACGGTCTTAGGCTTACAGCTTTCATTAAAAGATACATATCCCTGTTCCTTCACTTTTGTTTCCAGCTGTTCCGCAAAAGAATTCCA
>DOSQ01000076.1 GCA_003512125.1 Acidaminococcaceae bacterium | reverse complement strand
CACCAGGTCGCCCAGAAATTCAGGAAGACGATTTTGCCTTTATAGCCGGCCAGGCTATGGGTTTTTCCGTATTGATCCTTTAAGGTAAATGGAATGGCAGCAATTGCATTTTGGGTTTGCTTCTCACGTTGCCCGGCGCTTTTGCTTAGTTTATCATCAGGTTGCGCATTCTGCGTTTGCTGCGTGTTTTGCGTTGCGTTTTGCTGCGGCGCGGCAATGCCGGTGCCGTCCAGTTTTCCGGCGAACAGCAGCAGACCCAGCGCAATCATCAGGACGCTGCCCGCTTTCACCGTAAACGCCATAATGCCTTTATGTTTTTTCACCAGCTTCATGACGGTTTCCGAAAACAGTCCTAACAAAAGAAACGGTATCACAAATCCCAGCGTGTAAAACATAATCATCACCATTCCTTTCTCCGGTTCCGCCGCCGCCAAAATTAAAACGCTGCTGAGCATGGGGCCCACGCAGGGTGTCCAGGCAAAACTGAAAACAAAGCCGAAAGCAAATGCCATAACAGGAGACGCTGCCATTGTTTCAAAACGGAACGGCAGTCTCCGCTCCCTGGCCAGAAACCCCCACTCCCCCAGCAGTCCTGACTGGTACAGGCCGAACAGGATCATGAGGATCCCGCCAACGCGCATGATCAGCTTCTGGTGTTTGAGCAAAGCGCTGCCCGCTGCGGAAGCGCCCATGCCCAGCAGGAAGAACGCCGCGCTGATTCCCAATATAAAAAAAAATGTATTTATCATGACCCTGCCGCGGTCAAAGCGCAGGAATCCGTCCGCGTTCCGCTCCGCCGTACCACCGGACAGATACCCGAAATATACCGGCAGCAGCGGCAGCACGCAGGGTGAAAAGAAACTGAAGAGTCCCTGCAGGAAAACGGCAATTGCCGAAATGTCAGGAGATAAAACAGAATTCATGAAAAACCTCTATTGGTATTCCGGTCACTTCAACGATCCGGTATTTTCACACTTTTCTGAAGCAGCCAGCCCGCCGCAGCCAGGCAGAGGAACTGCAACACAACCATGCCCTGGGGCGGAATGGAAAAACCTTTATAAAAAACACCGGGCAACAAACAGCCTGCCGCCAGGCCGAACATCATCCCCGGATACCGGGGGTTGCACCAGTGTACCAACCGTAATGTCAACGGCATGGTCATGTTAAATGCCAAAACCAGCAACACTGCGGCAACCAGACCGGACAGTTGCAACGATGCAAAGCTTAACAGGAAAATAAAAAGGATGGTCTTCGAATACCCTACCCTGTCACAGATGATGCCGCCCAGGGCTTTTCCCGCTGCAAAAACGCAGGGAAAGAGCATCACATACGGACTGGCTGCGCCTCCGCTGCCGAACCCCCGCAATACAATACAGCCCAACAACAGAACAAGACAAATGCCGCTAAGCCATTGCAGCGAAACATTTGGTAAATTCCTGTCCGGCGTTTCAGGCGGGCAAAAACTTTTTGTTTCTGTTTGTTGCGTTTTTTGAGAAAACAAAGCGTCCGGCACAGTATCTACTGATAAATCCTGAAGTACCGTTTTAACTGCAACGGTTTCCGGAATTTCTGTACGCCACAAACGCTGTGCCACCACGGCGCACAAGACGCTGCAGGCAACCAAAAACGGATACGGACCTACAATGCAATTCAATCCCAGGGCCAGCCCTACTGCGCCGCTGGAAACAAAAATACCCAGCTCTTTGTATGTCGTGTAACGCCGCAGTACCAAACTGCCTGCCGCTACATGGAACACGCTGTTGCCGATTCCCAGCAAAACTGTCTGCGCCTTGATGCCCAAAGCAGACTGCGTTCCCAGACCTAACGTCACAAGGACAAACAGGAACGCGTACCGTATCCAGTTTTCCTTTTTATCTAAAAAACAGCCCGTCAGCCACTGGGTGCCGAAAGCAATGGCGTTATACAGTCCGAAATAATAGACTATGGGAGCCAGCGACGGTTCCTGCACGGCATAAGCCGCCATGACCGCCGCACAGATACCGTCCACCAGAAAATGCAATGCCGTAAAGATTGCTAACAAACTCTGCCTCGCTTACATATCGTTGAAAAAAAGATAAAAGTTTCGAAAAACACATTTCTGAAAATATTCAACAACTACTTTTACGATTTATGAAATACAAAAGCCTTGATCATCAATTCAGTATCTGCTTCCCGTCGACCGTTGTCAATTCATAAACCCGATCCAGTGTTTCAATCCTTTCGTCCGCTCCATACACCTTGGGACCATAGCGGGTTTCCACAAAACGATACATGCGGAACTCCACAGCCATCAGGAATTTCACATTCTCTTTTTTCGGAAGCGGGATTAAAAATTCCCGGCTGTCTGATTCCTGCTTTACGTCAGAAACGGAAAACCATCCTGCCTTCTCCAGCAATTTCAAATCCGTGGTTCCCTCTTCCTCCACATACACTTTGTAACCCCACTCGCAGGGTCCGGGCAAGGTTACTTGCAGCCGGAAGACTCTGTCCTTACCTTCAACTTTGGTCAGGGTGAAATCCGGTTCGCACATTCTGTACACCCGTGTAACCGGATTCGGCTGAGGGCGGGGCGGTTTCCGGTACGGATTTCCCGGATCGATTACATCTGCATGAACTGTGGGGAAGAAAGATAACAGTGAAAGAACGACCGTCAGTAAACTTAATAATACGGTACGCATGGTTTCCTCCTTGTTTTATCCTTTATCGCGATCCGCTGTCATGTTTAGTTACAATTCTACTGCGCTTCCCGTTTCAGGATTTCCGCCAGCACTTCGATTCCGGCGCAGATATCTTCATTCTTTGCAAACTCTTCCGGGTTATGGCTGATGCCGCCCTTGCAGGGAATGAACAGCATCGTCGTAGGACAGACTGCCGGCATATGCATGGCGTCGTGACCGGCGCCGCTGTTCATATGAAGGAACGATTTGTTCTGTTGTTTGCAGATGGCTTCTGACTGAGCCGCCAGCTTTTCATCCAATGCTACCGGAGTGTCTGATGTGAGCATTTCTTCCACGATTTCCACCCCGTCCGCCCGGGCTGTTCCCTGGGCAGCCTGCCGGATCTCCTTCAGGGCGCGCTGTATGCTTTCCGTATTGACGCCCCGTACATCTACCCAGAGAGTAACCTTGCCAGGCACTACGTTAATCGAACCGGGATCTACCTCTACGATACCGACAGTACCTACGGTCCCGTTTTCTTTTTCATTGATTGCCGCCGTTTCTATGGCCAGTATCATCTTGGCCGCGCTGACCAGCGCATCCTTCCGGTAACCCATGGGAGTTGCGCCGCTATGGTCGGCCATACCGGTTATATGCAGTTTGAAACGGGTAGGCGCTGCAATGTTATGCACGATACCGATCTGGTTACCGGTTTCTTCCAATACCTTTCCCTGCTCGATATGCATTTCTGCAAAACACTTGTAGACGCCTGGCTTTAAAACCGCTTTTTCATATTCATCCAGGTTGCCGCCCCACTCTTTCACTGCTTCTTTAAAGGTAATATCGTCCTTGCGGCAGGCATTGGCAAATTTTTCCGGCTTCGCCTTTCCTGTAATCAGCTTGCTGCCAATGGTAGCAAAGCCAAACCGGCTGGACTCTTCCGCCCTGAATACGATAATTTCGATACTGCGCCGCAGCGTTTCGTCAGACAGCATATGCAGCGCTTCCAATGCACCCACTACGCCGCACATCCCGTCATAGGCGCCGCCATGGATGACTGTATCCAGATGGGATCCGCAGGCTACAGGCGGAATATGGGGATCCAGTCCGGGGCGGCGCAGGAACAGATTTCCCAGCACATCTTCCCTGATTTCCAAATTCAGATATTCAATTTGCTTCAGCAGCCACATCTGGGCCGCTTTGTCTGTACTGGTATAAGCCAGGCGGGTAATGCCCGCATCGGTTCTGCCAAATTTTGCCAGGCCGCCGATCAGTTCTTCCACACGTTTTTTGTTTACTGGTAACATACGCTTTCTTGTATGATGTATTTAGGGAAACGTTGATTAAATGAGTTTCCTTAGAAGCTGCCACCATACTTTTCCTTTCTTAGAATTTTATTACTTTTACAATCTTCCGTTTTGCTTCCCAATTTTGCAGGAAAGCACTTATTCTTTTTTCCCTTATCCGCATCAGGTTTTACCTTGATACGTTACTTTTATTATGACAAAAAAAGCTGTAATTGTAAACATCCTGCGATGTTACACAATTACAGCTGATTTGCATCACGCACTGTATTTTACAGCCAGTTCTGCCAGCGTTGCCGCCGCTTTCCAGAGTACTTCCTCATCAAAATCAAAATGACTGTTGTGGTGGCCGGCCGCGATCGGGGTTCCGTACATCATATACGCTGCTTTTCCGCCGCGCTTCTGTACCCGGTCCATAAAATACGTGCAGTCTTCACTGCCGCCCATATCCACATAGGTCAGCACATTGGCGTAACCGCATTTTTCTTTGACCAGCGCCGCAATTTCTTCCGCCAGTTCCTTATCGTAAATGCTGGCCGGCGCGCCGCCTGCCAGGGATATCTCGACCTTTACATCGTACAGATCTGCTGCAGCCTGCAACATACGACGGGCTTCTTTGACCATGAATTCATTGATCTCCGTGTTACCGCCCCGTGTCTCAATTTTCATGGAAGCAATGTCAGGAACCACGTTTCGCCCGGTCCCCGCGTTCAGCACGCCTACATTGATGCGGCTGGAGCCCTGACTGTGCCGGGAAATCGTGCTTAAGCTGATGGCTGCCTGGGCCGCTGCCAGCAAGGCGTTCTTTCCTTCCTCCGGTGCCGCTCCGGCATGGGCGGAAACACCGTGGAACACTGCATCCATCTTCGTTGTGGCCAGAAAGCCGTCCGTCATGGTTACCAGCGTATCCGCCTGGGTACACTTGAAACCGATGTGCCCGCCAAACAGGTAATCCACATCGTCTACCACACCGGCATCCACCATGGCCAGCGCACCGCGGACCCCTTCTTCCGCAGGCTGGAAAATCAGTTTGATACGGCCCTGCAGTGCGTCCATATTTTCCTTTAACAGTTTGGCCGTAGCCAGACCGATGGTCACATGCCCGTCATGCCCGCAGGCATGCATCGCCTTTGCATGTGTGGAACGGAACCCTTCCGCTGCCGGACGGTGTGCCCCTCCTTTATCTTCTTCCACATCGTTGCAATCCATATCAAAACGGAACGCAACAGTTTTACCGGGTCTGCCCGTATCCAGAATGCCTACCACGCCGGTCTTGCCGCCGGCCATTTTCTCCACCAGCACCGGGTCTGCCCCTTCGGATATGGCACGTTTCATATAGTCTTCCAGTTCCCCTGCAGAAGGCCGCCCCATCATGGACGCTTCTGCCACTACTTCGTCACCAAAATGCACTTCATAGCCTAATGCTTTCAGTTCATTAATAATCATTGATGCCGTCCGGAACTCCGTCCATCCGGTTTCCGGATGGGTATGGAGATCACGCCGTCTGGCAATCAGTTCCGGTTTTAATGCTTCTGCCTGTTTCCAAATCGTTTCCATAGTATCATTCTTTCCTTTTCTTTAAACTCTCACAGTCTGTAAGTATATGTTCCGCGTACCCGCACTGCACGGATACGCGGAAGCTTATCATAATTTAAATATAGTATATTCGTTATCGAATCAGAAAGCCAGGAACATCATACCAACGATCATAGCGAAAACCATGGGGATCGCATTGCGGCGGGTAACTTCCATGGGGCTGATGCCTGCAATACCGGCTACGATAATGGTTGCGCCGGCAATCGGGGACATAGTGCGGCCCAGGGTACCGCCCAGGGTAGCCATGGAACCCATCTGTACGATAGACATACCAAAATCGGCTGCATGAGGTGTAACCGCTTCATTAAACGCAAAGGTTGCCGCATCGCCGGAACCGGTGATCAGACCCAGCAGGAATGGGCCAACGGACGCACAAATCTTAACGATAGACGGATTGTTGACCATGGCAGCGATAAAGGCCTTTACCAGACCCATGGCATTCATACCGGCTACAAACACGCCTGCCGCCAGAATGATACCGATGATATCGCCGTAAGCTTTACCCATGCCGTCAAAGAACGATTTCGTCAAAGCTGCCGGATTGGTCCGGGTTACGATGCAGGTCAGGATGGCGCCGATGACCATGGCCTGAGCTACGCCCATCTTAAAGATAGGAACCAGACCGGTAGCGCCTAAAATCAGGATAGCAATAGGAACAACAGGCATCAGGGCGTAGAGCGGATTCACTTTAAACTCAGTATCCAGTTCCAGACCTTCCACCACATGGCCCTTGTTTTCTTTCAGGAAATAAGCAATCGCGGTTAAAACTACTGCGCCCACCAGCAGGGAGGCAATATTGGCTTTGTAATGGAATGCGATGACGTCCATTACATTCACGCCGGCAATCTTAGCCACAAACGGGTTGTGGGCCAGGCCCGGATTCAACATGGAACCGTAGGTACCGCACTTAACCGCGGCGGCTGCCATAGCCGGATGAACACCCGCGCCCATCAGGATAGGAATAAAGATCGCGCCCGCCGCTGCAGCCGTGCCGGCCGCGCTGGGCAGTGCCACGTTTACGGCATAGGTCCCGAAGATAACGCCGGGAATCAAGAGCCAGTTCACTTTTAACAACAGTTTTGCCAGGGCGTTGATCAGATGTTTATCACAACCCGTGAAACGCATGGCCAACGCAAAACCCATACTGGAGCAGGCGGAAGAAATCATGCCGCTGCCCATGCCTTTGGCGAAAGCGTCCAATGCTTTCATGGGAGCTCCCGACGCCAGGCACATGACGATACCGGCACAGACCAGCACCATCCTGGCTTCATAGCGCTTTACCAGCAGGAATAGCGCTGCCAGAACAATAAGACAACCTAAGATTAACATAAAATTACCCCCTTTGCCGTGTTAAAGAAATGCTTTAATTCCGGCCTTCCTTAAATAATCAGGCGTTTATGCCCGAATTATTATTTTTTAGTATATCATCAGGAAACAAACTTAACAATATTTCACACAAAGGAATACTGTATACACTACTTTCTGCAACTAAACTGTAACAGATAAACAAAAAACGGAAAGGCAGGAAACCTTTCCGTTAAACTTTTAAGACAAGATACACAACTATTAAGATAAAACTATTTCAAATCAGGCAGAAAATACTTAACCCGCCATTATTTCAGGGTGCCTAACGCTTCCGCGTTTGTCTGATTTGCTTTTTCCCTCCCGATGTCAACGATAACACGGTTGTGCTCATCCACCATAACAACTTTCGGTGTATGCTGTTTTGCTTCTTCCTCATTCATAACAGCGTAGGCAATAATAATGACAACGTCACCCACCTGCGCTTTCCGTGCAGCGGCACCGTTCAGACAAATAACACCGCTGCCGCGTTCCCCGGCAATGGTATAGGTTTCCAGCCGTTCCCCGTTATTATTGTTCACAATCTGGACTTTTTCACCGGGCAGTATGCCTGCCGCATCCAAAAGGTCCTCATCAATGGTGATGCTTCCCATATAATCCAGACGCGCCTGCGTTACAACAGCGCGGTGGATTTTTCCATGAAACATAGTATATAACATGTAATTTCCCCCTGTTTTAGTGTTTACGCTTCTGCCTGTAAAATCGTATTGTCAATCAGGCGGGTTGTGCCAAACTTAACAGCCACAGCCAGCAGATGGTCTGTTGTGATCACGTTTTCCGCAGGCGAAAGTTCGGGCAGCCGATAGATTTCCACATAATCAATCTCAGCCAGGGGCTCCTTCCGGATGGTTTCCGTCACCATTGCCACCAACGCCTCACTGTTGCGCTCCCCTTTTTCAAAAGCAGCCTTTGCCTGCTGCAACGCCTGACTTAAAACTACCGCAGCTTTTCTCTCCGACGTATTCAGATACACATTGCGGCTGCTCTTCGCCAGGCCGTCCGCTTCACGCACAATCGGCATGACACGGATTTCCAGCGGAAAGAAAAGATCCTTGACCATACGTTTCAGAACCTGCGCCTGCTGTGCATCCTTCTGTCCGAAGTAGGCTTTGTCAGGCTGGGCCAGGTTAAACAATTTGCTGACCACCGTAGCTACGCCCCGGAAATGAATGGGGCGGCTGCGGCCACACAGTACCTTTGTGATCCCGCCGGTAACTTCCACCCAGGTCATATCCTTGCTGGGATACATCTCAGCGGGAGAAGGCGCGAAAAGCACATCAGCCCCCATTTCCGCAGCAAGTTCGCAGTCATGATTCAGGGTTCTCGGGTAAGCATCCAGATCTTCCGTGGGACCAAACTGAGTCGGATTAACAAAATCACTGACGATTGTAAAGTCATTTTCTGCATGTGCTGCCTTAATCAGCGATGCATGCCCTTCATGCAGGGCACCCATGGTAGGAACAAGCCCGATGCTTTTCCCCGATTTTTTTACTTCTTTTACTAACGCCTGTAATTCCCTTACAGTTTTTATCAGTTTCATCTTTTTCCTCCTGTTATATCCTTTACAAAAAAATTTCCATTAGATTCTGCTTTCTTATTGCGCGGTCTGCACTTTTTCAGGGATCTGTTCTGCATAATCCTCTGATTCCTTATCAAAGCGGGGATTCAGATAATTCACATATAACCAGGCCAGGATACTGCCGGAAATGTTATGCCAGCTGCTGAAGATAGCCCCCGGGACCGCAGCGGCAGCAAGGCTGGCAAAATGCGTTTTGGCCAGACCCGCCGCAAGACCGGAATTCTGCATACCAACTTCAATGGAAAGTGCCACGCACTTTTTCCAGCTCATACCGGAAACATGGCCGATTACAAAGCCCAGCAGGCAGCCCAGCAGGTTGTGGAGCACAACTACGGCAATAATGGTTACGGAAGATGCCAGAATTGCTTCACGGCTGGCGCCCGCAAGTCCTGCGATCAGTAAAGAAATGCACAGGCAGGAAAGCGCCGGCAGGTAAGCTTTGGCTTTTTCGCACCAGACCGGGAAATAATGACGCAATGCCACGCCAAACCCTATTGGGATAATGACGATCTGGACAATGCTCCAGAACATGGCAATGGGGCTGAAATCAATCCGCTGTCCGATAATGAGATACGTAAGCAGCGGGGTCATAATCGGAGAAAGCAACGTGGAAACCGTCGTCATGGTTACGGAAAGAGCCAGGTCTCCTTTGCTGATAAACGTAATAACGTTAGACGCCGTACCGCCGGGACAGGTACCAACCAGTACCACGCCGACAGTAAGGGCCGCATCCAGATCAAATGCACGGGCAAGCAGATATGCCAGGAACGGCATTACGGCATATTGTGCAACAGCTCCTAAAAACACATCCCGCGGGCGTTGCAGGATAAGCCGGAAATCTTTCAGTTCCATGGTGGTGCCCATGCCGAACATGATGATCCCCAGCATCATGCTGAGAAGCGAAAACCCTGCCAGTTTTCCCAGCACCCAGGTGAATGCCGGCGGACAGGTCATGCCCCCGATAAAGAATAAGATGATGACTACTCCAAAATACTTCCCGATGAGTTCACACAGCTTTTTCATTCTTCTCCTCCTTCTTTTTCCAGGAGAGCTGCATAAAAAAATGCGCATCCGGAAAGATGCGCAATACAGCCTTTTAGCGTCTCGTCCCGGTCTTGTAAGATCCAAGCGATGTATGACTTTGTCCGGAAACGTTGCGGTGTTGCTGGTAAAGCTCCACAGGATGCCTTCCATGCCGCTCCGATTCCAGAAAGATAGTAGCAGAAAGAAACGAAAAAATCAAGTGAAAAATCAATGATTTTTTAAAAA
>DOSQ01000067.1:2134-9530 GCA_003512125.1 Acidaminococcaceae bacterium | reverse complement strand
ATCAGGAATCACGCTGAATGAAGATTCGTTCAGATCTCCCTTCGCGCTCATGAGTTTTTCCGCAATGTCACGTTTGATTGCCATATAACTAATCCTTTCTGTTTTTCCATGTCTTTTGTTTTACTTAATGTCAATTACAGCCCGTAAGGGCTTCAACTGATATGATTTGTATTGATATATTTTACCATATAAAGACAAAAGCGCAAACCAGAGTTTAGAGAAAAAACCAGTTAAGAACATACCGCTCAAAGAATTCTTCCAAAAAGACCGGAAAAGAAATCTGTCCAATGCGGATGCAATACCAAATAGACGGTTTACGAATTTTTGTTTAACCCCTGTTTATACACAGTATGCACAGGGTTATCCACAGAAAAACAGTCTTTTGACTGGAAAAAATGTGGAAAACAGTAACTTTTTCCGATAAATTCCCCTGTCTTTGCCATTGTTATGCACAACCTGTGGATAAGTTGTGTGTATAACTTTTATTTTATTCACACCACAACATATAGTAAAATATTGTTAAAAAACATCGAACATCTATGTAAATGACTATTTCTATTGTTTTGTCAAGCACATTTTTTGTAAACTGAATGAAATAAATTTTAAAAAGTTGTTGACTTTTTTTTAGCGCTACAGAGGTGTGATAAAATCGGCATGTTTGTTTTCGCTGAATTGTCAGATTTTAATTTTGCCGCTACAAATTACGATTGCAAAAATATTACTGAAATACGTTTCGATGCTACGTATTTTTCTTTTCTTTTTTGATAGACAGACACGATAAAGCAGGGCTGCATTTTTATATACTTCCACGCGCATATTTACTTACCAGCTTAGCCAGCTTATTTGCCAGTTCTTCTGTCAGACACCCTTCTTCCATTTTCCACATCCAGTTGCCGGATGGAATTCCCGGCGTATTCATACGGCATGAGGAAGGAAGGTCCAGTATATCCTGTGCGGGCACAATGACCGTCTCAGCACGGCGGCTGTACAGATATTCAATGAGCGACCAGGAGTCCGGTTCGCTGCCGGTTAAACAACGCAATTGGTTCCGCAGTTCCGGTGAGACTTCTTCTTCCAGCCAGCCCCGCAGGGTATTGTTGTCGTGGGTTCCGGTGTAAGCCACACAATTTGGCTCCGTGGCAAAATCACAGATCCCGTCAGCCCGGTTCTGAAAATGGAATTGCAGGATCCGCATGCCGGGCAGCCCCAGTTCATTCTTCAGCCGGTAAACCTCCTCGCTGATCTGTCCCAGATCTTCTGCAACCAGCAGCAAATCTGGCAGTTCCTCCCGTAAAGCCAGAAACATCTCCCGGCCTTTAGCTGGTTTCCAGCTGCCGGCGGTGGCGTCTTTTTCTCCCCGGGGAACACCCCAGGCCGCCACAAAACCCCGGAAGTGATCTATCCGGATCCTGTCGGTGAACTGCGTTATGGCACGGAACCGTTCTTTCCACCAGCGGAACCCGTCTTTTTCCATTACATCCCAGCGATACAGCGGATTGCCCCAGATTTGCCCGGCAGCGCTGAAATAATCCGGCGGAACCCCGGCTGCTTCTTCCGGGTATCCCTCTTCATCCAGATAAAAGTATTCAGGATGGGCCCAGCAGTCCGCGCTGTCCGCCGCCACAAAGATGGGCATGTCGCCTAAAATCTCAATTCCTTTTGTATTGGCGCAGACTTTAATCTCCTGCCAGACACGGAAAAATTCGAATTGCTTTCTTTTATATATCTCTGTTTGCTTCTCCAACAGCTTTCCATATTTTTTTAACGCCGCCGGTCGTCGTATCCGTATCTCTTCAGGCCACTCCTGCCATGGTTTATGAAAATGATCCCGCAGCGCCCGGAACAGGGCATAGTCCGGCAGCCAGTAACTGTTTTCCTGGCAAAAAGCAAGATAGTTTTGTTGTTCTTCCACTTTTATACTTATGTTTGCGCTGCTTAACGTTTTCTTCGTACTGCCACAGGTTTTTTCTTCCGTTTCTGCAAACAAGGTTTCATGTCCGGCAAACGCGGATACGGAAAGATAAGGTGAATCACCCAGGCCCGGTGGATTCAGGGGAAGGATCTGCCAAATTCTCTGCCCGGCAGCTGCTAAAAAATCAATCCACTCTTTCGCCGCTTTTTTCTTTTCCCTGCCGGTATGGCCCCAAAGGGATGTAGGATGCAGTAAAATTCCTGCTTTCCGTAAATTAATCGGGCTGATTTTATTATCTGCCGGCACTCGTTCCGGAAAACCATTTGCCTGTTCTGGCAGGTAAACTCCCTTTTCCACACATTGGTAAATCTGCTGGCCCAGGGGCGGCAGCGTAACCGTAAAAATCCCGTTGACCGTAGATACGGGTTCCGCGGGGACCGGCCCCACCGGCTGTAATTCTCCAAAGGCAAGTTCCCCGGTATACACACGTACCGTGTGCAGTTCGGTTCCCCGGTTCAGTGCCACAAAGAACAACCCGTCCTCTGCCGGTTTACCGAAAACATCTTTTCCACCCTCAATGGAGCGGGCATAAATATACACATCGCCCTCTGCAAAAACGGGAATCATCCGTCCCGTACGCAGGGCATCAAACTTTTTCCGCAATTGGATAAAAGTTCGACAGTACGCCTGCAATTTTTTGTTTTCCCGACCCCAGGGATAAGGACGCCGGTTATCCGGGTCTTTTCCGCCTAGCAGCCCGGCCTCGTCACCGTAATAAATGCAGGGCATTCCCGGCAGCGTCATCTGCCAGGCCCAGAACAACAGCAGGCGCTGTTCACCGATGCTCAGGACGGATGAATCTGTAGCGTTTTCATGCATTAATTCGCGTCCCGCTTTACCAGGCCGATTTTGATCCGACGTTTCTGCCAGAACGGAAAGAATTCGTTCCACATCATGGCTGCCGGTCAGGTTCAGCATGGCGTACAGGTTTTCTTTCGGATAGTTTTCCATCTGCTGCAGATACAGTGTGTTGGTATGGCCCGCACCAGCTTTTCCCAGCAAAAAGTCAAGCATCAGCCGGCGCAGTACGTAATTCATCACGCTGTCCAGTTTGCCGCCGCACAGATAGGCCCGCTGCTTCCCGTAACTGATTTTGTTGGACGCATCCTCCCAGACCTCGCCAATCAGGGCCGCATCCGGATCGCTCTTTTTCAATTCACTGTAAAAGGCCTTCAGGAATTCATCCGGCAGTTCGTCCGCCACGTCCAGGCGCCAGCCGCTAATCCCGGCCTGTAGCCAGTGCTTCAGCACACTGTCTTTATCCCGTATGATAAAGTCCTGGTAGCTGCTGTCCCTTTCATCCACTTCCGGCAGGCTCTTATCGCCCCACCAGCAGCTGTACTCTTCCGGAAACTTTTTGAACTGGTACCAGAAGTGGTAAGGCGACGCTTTCGACTGGTACGCCCCGGTTTCCGGATAGCTTCCCCGCCGGTTAAAGTAAATGCTGTCGTCCCCCGTGTGGCTGAAGACCCCGTCCAGAATGACGCGGATGCCGTGTTCCTTTGCTTCCCGGCAAAGGATTACAAACTCTTCTTCCGTACCCAGGAAGGAATCAATTTTTTTGTAGTTGCCGGTATCGTAGTGATGGTTGCTGCGACTTTCAAAAACAGGGTTCAGATACAGGCAGGTGATACCCATGTCTTCCAGGTAATCCAGTTTTTCCCGGATGCCTTTCAGAGTGCCGCCGAAGAAATCAAAGTAAAGAATACTGCCTTCCACCGGATCTTTAATATAACGGGGCAGGTCATTCCAATTTCCGTGCAGCAGCGCATTGGGCTTGCCGGTGAATTGAGACAGGGGAACATCCCCCCGGTTGAAGCGGTCCGGAAAAATCTGATACACCACAGCCTGTTTCATCCAGTCCGGCGTAACCGCGCCACAGTCGTATACCGTAATCTGGTAAGACGGCGGTTCCTGCTCATACTGCTGTCCCCAGCCTCCCAGCCGGGTTGCGTTATTACCATAGTAAACTGTTTTGTCCGCTTTCTTTATAATAAAATAATACCAGAGCAGGCAGCCGGTTTCCGGAACGGTAATCCGGCAGACATAACTGCGCTTCTTTTGTATAGCTTTATTGGTTAAAGAATCCAAAGCTTTCGTCGTTTTTGGTTCTCCCTGCAGAGACCGTACTGATACGCTTTCAACCGGTGCAATGTTTGCATCAGACAGTTTTTCTTCTTTTACTGTCTCCTGCTTCCGCCTCCATACTTCAGGTTGCATTGTATACAGCGTTTCTCCGACCCCTTCCTGCCATAGCCGCAGGATCACCTGTTCAGTTCCGTCCCCTTCCACTTCACAGCGCAACGTGACTACGGATCCAACCTCCACTGCACCAAAAGGATAACGGTAGGTTGTATTTCTTGAATCGTGAATGATTTCAGGCTGCATATATCAAGCACGTCCAACAGCAAAATAGCTGAAGGACTTCCTTTCTCCCGAAAATTTCCGGGTATTTGTTTTTCCCGCTTACAGAAAAAGCGAAAGTGTTCCCGCTTTTCAGAAATCACTTTCGCTTAGTAAGTAAACACTGATTAAACAGGTTTTGACACGTGCCGCCAAAATATGCGGCAGGAAGGAAAATGTCTCTGTTTTCCCTATACGTTACTCAGCGTCTTTCTTTGTATTTTTTGTCCCGGGCTTCCGTCCCCGTTTTTTCGGCGTGGCAGTTTCAGAAGCTTCAGTTGTTACGTCTGCTGTCGATTCAGCTTTCTTTCTGGTTGCTCTTCTTGCAGCTGTCTTTTTGACCTCCGTTCCTTCCCCAGTGGCAGCGGCACTTTTTTTCGACGTCGTCTTTTTAGCCGTGGTCTTTTTCGCTGCTGTTTTTTTAGTTTCTGTAGTTTTGTCTGCCGCTTTTTTTGTTGTTCTCTTTGCCACAGTTTTCTTCTTTACAGGTTCAACTGCCGCTTCGGGCTCTTCCGGTTTTTCAGGTGCTTTATCTTCTTCCGCTTTTGCTTCCGCGATCTGTTCTTCGGAAACAGGTTCAACCGTAATGGTGTCCCCTGCAATTTTCGCATACAAATCCGCATAGGCCTGTGCAGAACGGTTCCAGCTGTTATCGCTTCGCATCGCATTGGACACGATTCTTTCCCACAAGGGTTTTTCTGCAAAGCAGGTCAGGCCCCGTTTAATGGTAAACAGAAGCTCATGGGCATTGAAATTGGTAAAGCAGAAACCGTTTCCTTCCGGTGCTGTATACTTGTCAAAATTGAACACGGAATCTTTCAGGCCGCCGGTCTCCCGTACAACGGGAACGGTACCGTAACGCATGGCGATCATCTGGCTGAGACCGCAGGCTTCATACCGGGAGGGCATGATGAACATGTCTGCACCCGCATACACACGGCGGGCCAGTCCTTCATTAAACAGAATATTGACTGAAACGCTGCCCGGATGTCGCCAGGCCAGTTCACGCAGCGCATCGGCATACTCTTCGTCGCCGGTACCCACCACAATCAGCTGTACCTGTTCTTCCATCAGTTCATCCATAATATGCATCACCAGATCCAGCCCTTTGGCTTCCACCAGACGGGTGATCATGCCCAGCACCGGAATCTCCCGGTTTACCGTCAGGCCCAGCTCACGCTGCAGGGCTTCCTTGGCCAGCGGTTTTTTCAAAAATACATTGCTGCTATCAAAGCAGACCGGCAGATTCGGATCCGTTTCCGGATTATATTCCTGTTCATCCAACCCATTCAGAATACCGTCGATCTTTCCGGCACACAGGGCTACGTAATCTTCCAGCCCTTCGCCAAAATACGGATAAGTAATTTCTTCCGCATAGGAAGGACTGACAGTGGTAATGTAATCCGCATAACACATCCCGGCTTTCATGAAATTCACGTTACCGGTATTTTCAATATTTCCATTATATAACAGGCGTAAGGGCATTCCTAGTACATCTTCCACGATTTCCCTGCCAAATACACCCTGATATTTCAGATTGTGGATCGTATAAATGTTTTTCAGTCCCTGATAGAAAGGATCCTGCATGAAATCTTCTTTCAGATAAGCGCCCAGCATGCCAGTGTGCCAGTCGTTGCTGTGGATCACGTCCGGTTTGAAACCAATGTGGGGAAGCATGGCCAGTACGGCTTTGACGAAATAGGCAAAGCGTTCCGCATCGTCATCATACCCGTACAGTTTTTCTCTTTTGAAATAATATTCATTGTCAATGAAATATACAGGGATACCATCCTGCGCCAGCTTCTTTACTCCCATATACTGGTTACGCCAGGACAGGTCTACCATTCCTTCGTAAACGGTCTCCATCTTTCCCTGGTATGCTTCACCGATTCCTTCATAATTTGGAATCACCAGGGCCGGTTCCACTCCCAGAGCCTGCAATGCTTTGGGCAGGGCTCCCATCACGTCGGCCAGTCCGCCGGTTTTAATAAAAGGAGCAGCTTCCGATGCTACAAATAAAACTTTCATTTTTATCAATCCGCCTTTCTGTAAAAAGAATTGAAGGATTTAAGAAAACACTGATTTATTTGTTTATGACTATCCGCAAATACTTATTTAACAAGTGATTCCTTAATTTTTACATTACGGGTTTCCTTCATTTTCTTTTTTGTAGTTTTCTTCTTTTTCGGTTTTTCAAATTTTATATAAAGCACTGCCAACGGCGGCAGTGTCAGGGTGATTGATTGTTTTTTTCCGTGACAGGCTACAGGATCGCTCAGTACCGGTTTTTTATTGCCCTCTCCGGAACCGCCGAATTCCGAATCATCACTGTTAAAAACCACTGTATAGGTACCGGGTTCTTCCACGCCGATCCGGTAACCCCTCCGGACCTCCGGGGTAAAATTACAAACCACGATAGTCTGGTCTTCCGGCTTTACGCCTTTCCGGTAAAAACTGATGACGCTGTTGTCATTGTCGTCACAACTGATCCAGTTAAATCCCTGCCAGGCGTAATCAATCTGCCAAAACTCCGGGTGCTTATTATAAAACAAGTTAAGCGCTTTCACATAACGTTGCATCTCCTGATGGGCAGGGTAATCCAGCAGATGCCAGTCCAGACTGTCATCGAATTTCCATTCAATAAACTGCCCGAACTCACCGCCCATAAACAGCAGTTTCTTCCCCGGATGGCTCATCCAGTATCCGTAAAAGGCCCGCAGCCCGGCAAACTTTTTCCAATAATCCCCAGGCATCTTGTCCAGCAGGGAATGTTTGCCGTGTACCACCTCATCGTGGCTTAAGGGCAGGATAAAATTTTCCGCAAAGGCATAGTACAGCGAAAAAGTGATCAGGTTTTGGGAACCTTTCCGGAACAGCGGGTCCATGGACATGTACCGCAGCATATCGTTCATCCAACCCATGTTCCATTTATAATTGAATCCCAGGCCACCCTTGTCCACCGGTCCGGAGACCATGGGCCAGGATGTGGACTCTTCCGCGATCATCAGGGCATGGGGAATT